>JANQTR010000250.1 GCA_030731635.1 Erythrobacter sp.
ATCGTCGCCGCGGCAATATCGTCGTCTCGCGCCGCGCCGTGCTCGAAGAAACCCGTGCCGAACAGCGTAGCGAGCTGATCAACGATCTGGTCGAAGGCCAGGTGATCGATGGCGTGGTCAAGAACATCACCGATTACGGTGCGTTCGTTGATCTGGGCGGCATCGACGGCCTGCTGCACGTCACCGACATGAGCTACAAGCGCGTCAATCACCCCAGCGAAGTCATCAATATTGGTGACACGGTGAAGGTGCAAATCGTGCGCATCAACGCCGAAACTCAGCGCATCAGCCTGGGCATGAAGCAGCTGGAAAGCGATCCGTGGGATGGCGTGGCCGCCAAGTATCCGGTCGGCGCGAAGCTGTCGGGTCAGGTGACCAACATCACCGAATACGGTGCCTTCGTCGAACTCGAAGCCGGGATCGAAGGTCTGGTCCACGTGTCCGAAATGAGCTGGACCAAGAAGAACGTCCACCCGGGCAAGATCGTTTCGACCTCGCAGGAAGTCGAAGTGATGGTGCTCGAAGTCGACAGCGAAAAGCGTCGCATCAGCCTTGGTCTCAAGCAGGCCCAGCGCAATCCGTGGGATGAGTTTGCTGAAAAGCACCCCATCGGTGCAGTGGTCGAAGGCGAAGTCAAGAACGCGACCGAATTCGGTCTGTTCGTTGGTCTCGATGGCGACGTCGATGGCATGGTCCACATGTCGGACATCGCATGGGGCATTTCGGGCGAAGACGCACTGGCGCTTCACCGCAAGGGCGAAATGGTCAAGGCCGTGGTGCTCGATGTCGATGTCGACAAGGAACGCATCAGCCTTGGCATGAAGCAGCTCGAAAAGGGCGCGCCGACTGCTGAAGGTGCCTCGACCGCAGGCGCGCTGCGCAAGAACCAGACCGTCACCGTCACCGTGCTCGAAGTACGCGACGGCGGGCTGGAAGTGCAGGTTGGCGAAGACGGTGCAACCGGCTTCATCAAGCGCGCTGACCTTGGCCGCGATCGTGACGAACAGCGCCCCGACCGTTTCCAGGTCGGCAGCAAGATCGACGCACTGGTGATCGGTTTCGACCGTTCGAAAAAGCCGAACTTCTCGATCAAAGCCCGCCAGATTTCCGAGGAAAAGGAAGCCGTGGCACAGTTCGGTTCGTCGGATTCGGGCGCATCGCTGGGCGACATTCTGGGCGCCGCTCTCAAGAAGGGTCAGGATTGATTGGTTTGAGTGTCGCTCACCCCTTCAGGTGAGCGACCTCAGCGCCATTCCTGCGCAATATTGAAAAGGCCCGCCCCTCCTATTCGGAGAGGCGGGCCTTTTCACTTGGCGCCAAGGGGCGTATGATCACCCCATGATCCATGTTCACCAGTTCGCGTGCCTTAGTGATAACTATGGCTATCTCATCCACGATACCGACAGTCACGAAACTGCCGCGATCGATACGCCCGACGCGAAGTCCTACCTGCTCGAAGCGGAGATGAAGGGCTGGAAAATCACGCAGATCTGGAACACCCACTGGCACCCCGATCACGCGGGCGGCAACGAAGCGATCAAGGCCGCGACCGGCTGCACCATCACCGGCCCGGCCGAGATCGAAGGCAAATTCCCGATCGACCGTATTATCGCCCACGGCGACACCGTGAAACTTGGCGCAGTGGAAGCGCAGGTCATCGACGTTTCGGGCCACACCAATGGCCATATCGCCTTTTACCTGCCGAGCGCAGGCGTCGCCTTTGTTGGCGATTCCGTGTTCGCGCTGGGCTGCGGGCGGATGTTCGAAGGCGAACCGGGCCAATTCTGGGCAAGCCTTTCGCGGATCAAGGCACTGCCGCCCGAAACGCTGCTCTATTGCGCGCATGAATACACCGCCTCAAACGCCAAATTCGCGCTCCATGCCGATCCGGATAACGCCGCCTTGGCCGCCTATGCCGATGAGATCGCAGCCAAGCGGGCGCGTGATGAATGGACCGTGCCGACCACGCTTGAACGCGAACTTGCCACCAATCCCTTCCTGCGCGCTGATGATCCAGCGATGATGGCCAAATGGGGCGGCACGTCTCCGCAGGAAACCTTTGCAGCGCTGCGGGCGGCAAAGGACAATTTCTAAGGCGATGCAGGCCCTCAGGGTCGAACGGCTATCGGGCGACCTGTCCGGCGTCACGCTCGCAGATCTGCCACTCCCGGTCAGAGCCGCTGGCGAGGTTTTGGTGCGAGTGCGGGCGGCCTCGCTCAACTTCCCCGACTTGCTAATGACGCAGGGCGGTTATCAGTTCAAACCCGATGTGCCCTTCACCAGCGGCCTCGAATTTGCAGGCGAAGTGGTGGAGGCTGACCCGGACAGCGGTTTCACCCCCGGCACCCGCGTGATGGGCGGCAATAAGACCGGTGCCTTTGCCGAATTCGCCTGCGTTGCTGCCGACAAGCTTTCCCCGATGCCGCACGGAATGGACTTCCCTGCGGCCGCCGCGATGGGCGCAGCCTATTCGACCGCTTACACCGGGCTGGTCGAGTTGTGCGGCGTGCAGCCCGGCCAGTGGGTGCTGGTGCACGGCGCAAGCGGCGGCGTGGGCCTTGCCGCCTGCGACCTCGCCCGCGCGCTGGGAGCCCGCGTCATTGCGACGACCGGCAGCCCGGCCAAGCGGGACCGCATCGCCGCCCTCGCCCAGCCAGAGGCTGTGATCCTGGCTGAAGGGCGGTTCCGCGATCAGGTGGCTGACATAACCGGCGGGGCGCTGGCTGATATCGTGTTCGATCCGGTTGGCGGCGATGTGTTTGACGAATCGACCCGCTGCGTCGCCTTTGGTGGCAAACTGGTCGTGGTCGGCTTCACCTCAGGCCGGATCGCAGAGGTTTCAACCAACATTCCGCTGATCAAGGGTTTTAGTGTGGTCGGCCTGCGCGCCGGGGAATATGCGCGGCGCTTCCCTGAACGCGGGCGGGCGATCCAAAAGGCGATAACCGCGCTGGCCGAAGCGGGGCGCATCACCCCCGCAATCGACCGCACATTGCCGCTCTCTCGCTGGGACGAGGGCTTTGAAGCGATGGCCGGGCGCGAACTGGTAGGCAAAATGGTGTTTGTGCCGGGAGTATAGCGACCGAACGAAAAAAGGGCGGCCCAATGGACCGCCCCTCGTAAATTCAGTTCACCATCGAGCTCAGAGCGAAGCGATGACCGTGTCGGCGAGCGTTCGGTCGGCTGTGCTATCGTGGCGTTCCGCAATCAGTTTGCGCGATGCAGCGGCGGCCGCGGTCACGGCGCTCGCCTTGACCTCGGCAATCGCGGCGCGTTCGGCTGCGGCGATCTTGTCCTCAGCCATGCGCTGACGGCGAGCGACCATGGTCACACTGTCAGCTTCGGCGCGGGCACGGATCGCATCAGCCTCGTCCTGCGCACTCGCCATCATGGCTTCGGCGTCCTTTTCGGCGCTTGCAATCTTGGCAGCGTATTCGTTGCGCAGCGCCTCGGCTTCGGCGCGCAGGGTCTTGGCTTCGTCAAGCTGGTTGCGGATCTCGGCGATCTTGGAATCCAGCCCGCCGGTAATCAGGCCGGGCACCTTTTTCCACACGAACACCGCAATCAGAACGGTCATCGCGAGCGCGACCCATTGGTACGAATCGAGGCCCAGCACCGCCGGTTCGGCGTGACCATCGGCCCCGCTGGCGAGCAGGGTGAGAATATCAGCCATGCGCCATCACCTCCTTGACCGCGGCCTGCGCTGCGGCGAGTTCAACCTCGGTCCCGGCAACCCGGGCGACGATATCGCGTGCAGCATCGGCGGCCACGCCTTCGATCTCTGCCAGAGCGCTTGTGCGCGCGGCATTGATTCCGGCTTCTGCTTCGGCCAACTGCGCGTCGAGGCGCGATTGCGCTTCGGCGAGTTTAGCTGCGCTGGCGGCGGCGGCCTTGGCTTTTGCATCGGCAATCACGCCTTGCGCCGCAGAGCGGTTGGCGTTTTCACGGGTCCGCCAGGCGGCTTCTTCGCTATCGGCAGCGTCGCGCGCGGCTTGTGCTGCGGCGAGATCGCCGGCGATCTGCTGATCACGCAGGTCGACCGTGCCCATAATTTTGGGCACCATTCCCAACCCCACCAAAGCGAAGGTGAGGCCAAAGAACACCAGCAGCCAGAATACCTGACCCGACAGCGTATCGGCAATTTGTGCGATCTGAGGCATGATCCGCCTTTGTATTGCAACAGGGATTTGCGCAGCGTCCGGGCGGGCGGGACATGCCCATCCCACCCGGCAATTGCGCGGTGTGATCTTAGTTGAAGATCAGCAGAACGGCGATCACGAATGCGAGCAGGCCGAGAAGTTCTGCGGCCGCAAAGCCGATGAACAGACGGCCCTGCTGGCCATCAGCCGCACCCGGATTGCGCAGCGCGCCTTCGAGGAAAGCGGCAAAAACATTGCCCACGCCAAGCGCGGCAAGGCCCGCACCAATCGCCGCGAGACCGGCACCGAGAAGAGCTGCAGCTTTAGGGTCCATGGTATAAAACTCCTTAGAAAAATCTGATTGTTAGTGAAGGTTTCGATGAAAGCATCAGAGCTTTCAGTGAAGGTTTTCTGCGTCGTTGATGTAAAGCGACGTCAGCAGTGCAAAGACATAGGCCTGAATGCCAGCGACCAGGATTTCCAGCGCGCTGATCGCCACCATCAGGACAAAGCTCGGCACGCCGACCAGCACGCCGGTGCCGATCCCGCCGCTGCCGCCGGCAATCACGAAGCTCGCCAGCACCTTAAGCAGGACGTGGCCCGCCATCATCGCAACGAACAGTCGCAACGCGAGGCTGAAGGGGCGCACCATGAACGACACCAGTTCAATCGGGGCGATGAATACCGCCATCAGGAACGGCGTATCCTTGGGCACGAACAGCGAAAAGAAATGCAGCCCGTGCTTGGCAAAGCCGACGATCAACACGATCGAAAAGCTCATGATCGCCAGCACGCCCGTTACGGTGAAGTGGCTGGTGAAGGTGAATGCATGCACCGAGGGGATCAGACCGACCGGCACCAGGCCGAGCAGGTTCCCAAACAGGATGAACATGAAAAGCGTAAAGATGTAAGGCACATACTTGCGCCCGGCCTTGCCAATATTGGCTTCGAGCAGATCGTCGATGAAACCGGTCATGGTTTCAACCGCCATCTGCCAGCGGCCCGGCACCAGCTGGCGCTTCATCCCGCCCGCCACAAACGCCGTCACCAGCGCAGCAGTGATCGCCATCCACAGCGCGGAGTTGGTGAACGCGATATTGATCCCGTCAGCCAGTTGCCAATCGGAGCCGAATACGGGCTCGATCGTGAACTGCTTCATCGGGTCGACCTTGCCGGTCTCGGCCGCTTCGAAAGTTTTCTCGGCCGCCATCATGCTTTTTTCAGCTGTCACGATGCCATCTTCGGCTGCCACGGTCGAAAGATCCCTAATGTTTCACATGAAACACGACCCTAGAGGGGGTCTAGCGGGGTCTAGCGGGGGTCTAACCCTCGCTATCAGGCCGCTGGGCCTCATCTGCGGGACGCGTATTCGCGCTCTGAATAATCGTCCTGAAGGCCGATGCCGTTCCGAGGAACAGTCCCGCCAACAGGCCCCAGGGCGCGATACCGGCGAGCGAATCCACCGCAAAGCCGATTACCAAACCACCGATGATCCCACCCAGAAGGCCTGCCAATGCGCGGTTGCCGCTGCGGTAATTCGCATCGGTTCCCTGCACCTTGGGCCGGTTACGCTGTTCTTCACGCTCTTGGGCGGCCTTCAGCCGCGCTTCGAGCGCGTCGATCCGCGCATCCTCAAGGATAGGTTCTCGGGCGGGTTTCTCATCGCTCATGCCATGCTCCATTACACGAAGAGCGCGGCACGCGCATCAAGGTACCCGCCGAGGGCGCCGACCCCTTAGAAGGGGGGGTGATACGTGTCAACATTGGGTGGGAAGAGTTTGTGCAGTTGCGAAGCACCTTTGTTTTGCGCTCGCCCCTCCGGACGAGCATCCTCGGTGCGGTTCGAGCCTTGCAGGCTCGAGCACCTGCGGGCGGGCGGTCGCCCTTGCGGTCACTGCGCGACCCGACTTGCTTGCGTGCCCGCCGCTGCTGACACGCAAACCTTAAGGGCAGCGCGGATCCCGGATCGGTGCCGCATCGGTGCGGGTCATCCATGTGCCATCGGGCGCACGGTATTTTTCGCCCGGTGTGGTCGCGGCAACAGCAATGCAACCCGATGTCAGCGCATAGGCTTCAATCGTAGCTTTGTTTTCCGATGACTTCTGGGTGTAGACCGCTTTGCGCTTGATGTTGATATCATCGACCAGCTTCTGCAAGGCCGGAGTGGCATCAGCCACTATGCCAAGATAGCCATCAGCCTGTTCGCCGATTTTGCCGGAAGCGCGCGCAGCGGCATAGGCTGGATCACGCTGCGCCAGCGCGGGGCCAGCCACCAGACCAATGGCCGCCAGTGCGGTGATCCCGCCAAAGATTGCACTACGCATCGTCATATCTCCTGGTCGCAGCATCATTCCGGTTCAGAAGATGTCTGCGTTCTCTTCAATCGTATTGGCCGCGTCTTCCGCCAGCCGGTAAATCACTTCCTGCCGGATATTGATGTTGAGCTCGATCACGATCGGTTCGTCCGGCGCGGCGATATTAATGCAGCCGCTCAGACTTCCCGATAGGATCGCGGCTCCGGCCATCATTGCCCGGCGTCGTCCTGTTACTGGCCCCGCCATGCGCGTGCGCCCTCCCCGTTTATCCCCGGCGGATGTGGCAGCGCGTGCGGGCGCGGTCAATTCGAAGTGCATCATGGCTGGCTTTCGCTTTCGGGAGGTTGAACGGGTTGGTTGGCAGCCGGCAAGGTGGGCGGAAAGGTGGGCGGCAGGGTTGGCCGGTCCGGATTGGCCGGCACAAACCGGCCGCCTTCGGCTTTGAGCAGTCCGCGATCGACCGGATTGCCGAGGAAATCGACATCCCAAAGCGATCGCACCATCGTGGTCAGCTGATAGAAATTCTCCGCACGGACATTGACCTTGAACCGGATCGGTAGCTTGGCGAGGCGGCGGGTGACGAAATTCTGGCTAGTTCCGGCCCCTTGCCGCACCCCGTCAAAATCGAAATTCGTGATGATTTCGCCCGCCAGATTGCCGTTTAGTCCGACGCTCATCTGCGTGTAATCGAGCGAGCGCAGCGCGGAAAACGCATAATTGCCCATCGCGCCCAGGTCTTCGTAAGTCAGCTCACCAATATAGGCGACATTGCCGCCGCCTGCGCGGCTAAGCAGCAAGCCGCCTTCGATCCGGCCATTGCCGTCCTTGTCAAAGACAATCGGCACGGTGCCATCAAACACGCCGGTTGCACCCAGATTGGTCAGTTCCATCTGCGCCACAAATGTGGCGGCATCCAGCCCGGTGATCTCGAACACGTAACGGCGTTCTTCGGGTTGCGAAAAATCCATCGTCAGTGGGCGCATCTGCAATTCGCCGCCCATGAAGGGGAAGCGCGCATCTTCGAGGCTAAGCAGCGTGCCGTCCTTGACCTCAAACTGCACTTTGCCGTCCAGCACCTCGACCCCCGGATTGATCGCCGCGATGGTGACGGTCTGATCCGGCGCGGTGGTCAGGTTGAGCAGATCGGTAAAGGCAACGGTGCCCTTCAACCCGCGCACCGGGCCAAAGGCGGCGGCAAAATCGATCCCGTCGCTGGAAAACTGCCCGCTGCTGGTGATCGTATCGGCCGTCCAGTTGGCCCGGCCAGTGCCGATTACCGACCCATCGGCAAAGGCGATCACACCCTTGGTCAGTTCCGACAGGTCTTCGGGCTGCAGGCTTTTGTCGAACAGGATGCCGGGCACTGCCAGCCGCGCGCTGCCGGTGGCGGTGGTGAGATCGTGCGTCAACGTGACGCCGGTGATCAGCCGCGCCGTTTCGCGGTGACGCAGGTCTGCCGCGGCTGTAATGATGCTATCGCCAAAGGTCAGGCGCGCGCCGTTGGCGACCAGGGGTTTGAACCGCGAGCTGCCCTGCGCCGGACGGTCGGTGAGCGTAAAAGCGGCCTCATCAACCCTCAGCAGCCCATCGGCAAAGGCCCAGCGCCCGCTGATCGCGCCGATATCCAGCGGCACGACATCCAGCCGCGCATCGCCGCCAGTAAATATACCGCCAATATCCCCCACAAGACTGCCGGTCAGGCTGGCCGCAGACAAGCGCACTTCGCTGCCCGGTGCGCCGATGCGGGCGGTAAGCCCTTCCAAAGCAAAGGGCGCAGGGTAACGCAGCACCGCCCGCTCTGCCGCCATACGCGCGGGGCTGTCACCCAGCGTCCCGGCCAGTGCCAGTGGCCCGGTGCGCGCGGCGAGGTTCAGGCTGGTGCCATAGGCAAGCATCGGGCCGCCGCCATCCGGGCAGAGCGTGATTGACTGCCCAGTGAGCGTGAGGCCTGACAGCGCCAGCGACGCGAAGCGTACCGGCAGGCAGCGACGCCCCACCGCAAGCCCACCGGTGTTCGACCACACGCCTTCCAACGGCACGGTCAGATCGTTGACTGCGCCGCCGGGCAAATCGCCACTGGCGGTGATCAATCCGTCAAACCCGATTGTCTCTCCGCCCGTCTGCCTTAGCGTCAGCCGCGGGATCGCGATCCGGTTCGCACCGGCGCTGTAATCCGCCATCGCCATGCGCAGCGACCATGCGCCGCCCGGCTCCTGCTCCATCCGGCCATTGATGTTTGGCAGCCCTGCCCCGCCTGCCAGCACATTGCCGCGCAGGGTGGTGATCCCGTCCGCGCCAATCGCAGCGTTGAATTGTGAAGCTGCCAGCACCCGCGTGCCCGCCCGGCTGGTGATCCCCGCATCAGGGATGACCAGCGCGATCTCACCGTCTTTGTGGCGGATGATGCCGTCGGCGCTAAGGCTTGCGCCGGTCAGCGCCCCGGACAGGCCGCCTCGCGCTTTGGCGATCAGCGGTGCTAGCAGCGTGCCCTCGACCCCGCGCTCAGCCGCCGCGAGGCTGGTGGTGAGATCAGCGCCCGGGATCAGGCCAGCGCCGCGCACCGTCCCCTCCCACTGGCCGCGGCTGGCATCGCTCGCGCCGCGCCATGCGCCGTCTGCTGAAAGGCGGGCAAGCCGAGCCTGCGGCGTGGTCACCCCGGTCAGCGTCAGATCATGCGCCAGCGCAAGATTGGTGCCGCCCCAGGTCAATTGCGCCGTGCCAGCCAGCCCTGCGCCCGCCATCGCCTGATAGGCAAGCTTGCGGCCCTCAACCTGAAAATCGCCCTGCGCGCCGGAAAAATCGGGCTTCAACGTCAAGATGGTTCCGATATCGGCGCCCGCCAATGTTGCCCCGCCGCAGGTCAGATCAGCGAACCTGAGCGGCCCATTGATCTGCATGGCCCCTTGGGACGTGGTCAGCTTGCCATACAGCGTTGCGCGCTCCGTCCGGCAACCATCCACCCCGATCCCCGGTGCGGTCGCGGCGAGCGCGCCTGCAAAGCCATCATCCAACCGCCCCGCCCCATCAAGTGACAGGCCCACGGCACCAAAATCGCTCTCAATCAGCG
>JANQTR010000251.1 GCA_030731635.1 Erythrobacter sp.
CAGTCACGCTGAGCGGCACTGCCTCGGTCATCCACCACGCAGCCATCCACACCACCAGACCCGCGACCAGCCACGCGCCCGGTGCCATGCCCGCAGGCGGTGCCAGCAGCGCCGTCAAGGCAAACGCCAGCGGGCCGATCACAAGGCCGATCCGGCGTGCGGTCATATCTGGCAGCCTCCCCGATTGCGTGCCGGGGACGTATCAGCGCGAAGGCAGCAAGGGCAAGCCCTCGGCCCCCATTTTGGCCTAATCCACTTCGCGCACAGGCGAGCCGGGGGCATATTCGCCATTGCCATAGATTACCATGCCGGTGCGCACACCCTTGCGGCGCGCCCGGTCGAGCTTTTCCGCTCGTTCGCGCATCAGGCGCGCAATTGCCGGGTTCACGCTGATGGATGGCGGCGAACCGAAAATGCCTCCGTTGGGGCCTATGCACCCATTGAGTTTGCAATCATTGACCAGCCGCTCGTTGATATTGGGATCGGTCTCGCCGCGCTCCAGATCGGCAATATCGGTTTCGTAAATGTTGAACGCGATCCGATCATTATCACGCAGCAACCGCGCCACGTCCTCGCCTGCGAATTTGCTGAGATGGGTGCGCAGCGCGGCGTCATCCTTGAAGTAAAAGGGCGATGCTTCTTCATAAATATGGCTGACCCGCAAGGCCCCGCCCCACGCTTCAACCCCGCGTAGCGAGTTCACGAATTCCTCGCCCGACAGCGCCAGCAGGTCATCGACATTGTCACCCGTGAAGGCCAGCCGCTGAATTGATGGTCCGCCGATCTCCCCGCGCCAGAACCCATAAACCACCTTGGGGTCGCGCCAATTAGGGTAGACGATCTGTTCGCGGATATCGCGCAGCGACAGCGGGATGCCCGCCACCTTAACCAGCTTTGCTGCATCAAGCGGGGCATTGTCGGGGCCGAAGACGGCAGCGTTCGGTTCGGCGAGTGGATAGGCTTTGGCCAAAGCCTCGATCAACGCGACATTGTGGAGGTTCAGCCAGAAGGCGAGCTGTTCGTTGCGTGGCAGTCGCACCAGATCGAGTTCTCCGCCAATCCGTTCCAGATCAGCGCGATAGTCGCCCAGCGCGGTTACGATATCCGGCGTCAGGTATGAAAACGCCAGGCGGTTGCCTTCTAGCCGCAGGCGCGATTCGTGGCCGTAAATACGCCGCGTCCCGGTGGTGGGATCAACGCGGGCCGCGCCCTGACGCAATGATGGCCCCATCGGGATCACCATCCAGCCCAACGCCTTGTCCCAGTGCTGCCAGTCGAGCCGGTGATCGCCGCGATCGGCTGCTGGGGTGAATTGGCTTAGGCCCGTGCGCGTCGCACTGGGAGCAGCGGCACGCTGGGGTTGATCAAATCCTGCTGCATTTTTCGCAGCAAGCGGGGTGATCAGCGCAGCAGTCGCAATCAGAGATATCAGGAATCTTTGCACCACCTCATTTCTCCCACCAGTTTGAATCAGCCTTTGAAAAAATGACATTATCTCAGCTGGATAAGTTGCAGATGAACGGGCGTTCAGACAGGGTCAGGTTGCGGGGCGATTACTCCACCTCGCCCTTGTTCGGCGGGTCGCCGGGAAGGATGATATTACTGAAGGTCACGGTGCCTGTTCGCGGCAGCTTGCGACGGACATATTCGAGCTTGCGTGCCCGTTCGGCCAGCATGATGCTCGCGCCGGCGTCAAGCCGGCCGGAGGCGAAGAACGGATTAGAACGCCGCCCGCCGGACAGGTCGGCGATGTCGTATTCGTATATGCTGGCGTCGATCCGCGCCGTCTCTGCCAGCATTTCGGCAACCTGACCTTCGACATATTCACCAAGATGGGCGCGCAGGTCCGTTTCGAAATCGGGGAAGAAAAACGGTGCAGCGTCGGCGAAAAAGCGTGAAACGTGGAGCGTGCTCCCGCGCTTTTCGGTGCCGCGCCGCGAATTGACAAATTCGCGCGCGGCCCGTTCGAGCTGATTGCTAATATCGCGCCCTTCAAACGCTGCGCGCTGGATCGCCGGGCCGCCAATCTCGCCGCGCCAGAAGCCATAGATTACCTTGGGGTTCTGCCAGTGGCGAAAGACAATCTCCTCGCGGATGTCGCGCGGCGACAGGGCGACGCCCCGCACCGTAATGAAGCGCGCATCGTCTAGCGGGACGCCGTCCACCATCACATCACGCGGCTGGCGGACCGGCCAGCTCTCGCCGATCTTCTCAAGCATGGCGACGTTGTGGAGGTTGAGCCAGAACGCGAGCTGTTCGTTACGCGGCAGCGACTGGATGTCGAGCGTGTCGCTCACCGCCTGAAGTTCGTTGCGATAGCGGGCAATATTGGCCATCACCTCGCGGTCGATCAGGGTAAAGCCAACCATCGACCCATCGGTCCGGTATATCGAATTGGGTGCAATCTGGATCCGGGTGCCTATCCCGGGAGCGGAGGCGACCGGCAGCTTGCGCAGCGGGGGACCCATCGAAACCACGAAACTGGTAAGCGCCTCGGTCCATACGCCGTAGTCGAGACGATGCTTGCGCCCGTCGGGGCGAGGGGCAAAACTGTCAAAGGCCCCTTTCGCTGTCCCGGCGAGATCGGGCGGATCGGCTGGGGTGGCCTGAACAGGGGCGGTAAGGCCTGCGCAGGCAAGCAGCATTATCGGCCATTTCGGCAGCACGCCATCTCTCCCATCAGATGTTCTAGGCTCGTCCGAAACAGATGTTATCTCAATCGGATAAACCTACGATGAACGGTGAGGCCGAAGCGGCGCGCCTGCTACTCCACCTCGCCTGTGTCCTTGCTTTCAGGATCACCGGGCAGCGTGATGTTGCTGAACGTGACTGTGCCGGTGCGACCCTGACGGATGATTTCCTGGAACTTGGTCTCGCGCTCGCGCAGCAGGGATGCCATGCTCTGCGGGATACGGAAGCTGGTGGAGACCCCGTTTGATGTAATGTTCTGATAGGTGGGTTCGCGCACGCCACCTTCCAGATCGGCGATATCGTGCTCGGCAATGCTGGCTTCGACAGCGCTGGTCTTGGCGATCAACGCGCTGGTATCCGCGTCGGCAAAGCGGCTGAGGTGGGCGCGCACGTCACTTTCAAATTCGGGGAAGAAAAAGGGTGCTACTTCCTGATAGAATTCAGACACCTGCAATCTTCCGCCCTGTTCCTGCGACCCACGCAGCGAGTTGACGAAATCGCTTGCTCCGCGGATCAGCAGACGCGAGACATTGTCGGCGTTGAACGCCTCTCTCTGCAACGATGGGCCGCCGATTTCGCCGCGCCAGAAGCCGTACATCACGATCGGGTCTTTCCAGTGGCGATAGACGATCTGTTCGCGGATATCGCGCGGTGACAGCTTTACCCCTTCGACCGTGATAAATCGCGCCTGATCAAGCGGGACGCCGTCCACCTTAATCTCGCGCGGCTGGCGGATGGGCCAGGCATTGGCGATCTGTTCAACCATCGCGACATTGTGCAAGTTGATCCAGAATGCGAGCTGTTCGTTACGAGAGAGTGATTGAATATCAACGACATTAGCAGTCGCTTCGAGGTCTTTACGATATTCGGTGAAGCTGGCCACGACATCGGCGTCGAGAAAGCTGAACATCACCCGCGTGCCTTCTAGCCGATAGCGCGAAACGTGGCCATATTGGCGGCGGGTGCCAAAGCTGGGGTCGGGCCGGGGCGCACCTTCACGCAGGGACGGGCCCATGGAAATCACGATGTTTTTCATCGCTTCGTCCCAGACTGCATAGTCAATCTTGTCGGCATTGGGCGCGTTTGTTGGGGCGAAGGTTTCAAAGTCCGGGGCTGCGGCATCCTGCCCAGCAGCCGGGGCAGCGCCAGCCAGCATCGCGGCAGCGACCATCAGCAAGGCTGGGTGCGACAGGGACAGCAACGTTGATCTGTGCAGGGCGGACATGTTTACTGGTCTTTCTGTTACAAACCGGCTCCCAGACGGGGGCCTGACGGGAGGCTGGCGGTAGTCTAAAGTCATCAAGGCGCAGTCTGGCGCGGGCAAGTCCCAGGCTGGAAAGCACCTGTATTTCAATATCACACTGCGATCAAACGCGGTTGGCGATGATCGGTTTCCATCAGCCTTTTGTCGAGACCCAACGCCCTTGGTCGTCCGCGTGATGATGGGCTGGCCCAACAAAAAGGGGCAGATCAGCCGATCCGCCCCTTTTATCCGTTCCATCATCTACGCGGTTATTTCGGTGACAGAACCATCAACATCTGACGCCCTTCGAGCCGCGGGAAGGCTTCGACCTTGGCGACTTCGGCGACGTCTTCCTGCACCTTTTTCAAAAGGTCCATGCCAAGATGCTGGTGCGCCATTTCACGTCCGCGGAAACGCAGTGTGATCTTCACCTTGTCGCCGTTTTCGATGAACTTGGTCACGTTGCGCATCTTCACGTCATAATCATGGGTGTCGATGTTGGGACGCATCTTCACTTCCTTGATGTCCTGCGTCTTTTGCGTCTTGCGCGCCAGATTGGCCTTTTTCTGCGCTTCGTAGCGGAATTTGCCGACATCGAGATATTTGCACACCGGCGGGTCCGCGTTGGGGGACACTTCGACGAGGTTCAGGCCTTTCTCATTAGCCTGTTCAATCGCTTCGCGGGTGAACATCACGCCAAGGTTTTCGCCTTCGTCATCAATGACGCGGACCTTGGGGACATTAATCATGGAATCAAACCGAGGGCCGCTTTTTACGGGCGGGGCCATCGAGCGCCGTGGTGGACGTGATATGGGGTGTTCTCCTGTTGTGACTTCGTATCAGCGCGCTCCTTAGTCCGAAACGACGCTCAGTGCTAGCTGGAGTCTTGCGACCCGGGCACGACCGAGGCGCTTCCGCACATCGACGCCCGCGGCCGAGCCAGCCGCGCACATCTTCTCAAAAAAAGGTTGGCCCCGCTATCCATTTTTAGCTTTGCGCTAACAGAGGCTTATTGCATGTTTGATTCTCGACTCAAGTCAAGGTCAGCTAAAAGCTGCGGAGTCGAGTAACAACAAAAGAAGGGGAAGCGCCTTGTCAAATTCACATTTACCAAAGGCGCAATCCGGCAGCTATGAAGAAAAGCCGGTCGCACAACCTGAAGCACCTGAAAATACTACGAGCATTGGTAGCGCCGATGCCTGTGGCGCATATACTGATGCGTCGAAAGCGTTCAACGCTCCGCGCCTGATGCTTGGAGCGAACGACGGCCCTGTCGATGATTTCCTCAATATTGTAGACCATTGGGAGGAAATCGCAGGACATAGCCTTATGCCGGACCCTGTTTCGCAGGCAACGGAACAGGCTATTGCCAGCGACGAAGGGCGGCTGGAGGCAGCCTCCAAAGCGACCGAGGCGCAAAACGTGCTTGGCCAGATCGCCACCGACTTTTCTGCGCAACAAATGCGACAGCTGGGTGCCAGTTTGCTACGACTGGCGGATTCGATTGATCAGGCTTGGGAGCCGTCTCAGGTCAAGTCCACCTATCACTGGATCACCAAAGCGGGCCGGATTGAACGGCACGCGTTGGAACTGGCGAAGGTTGCGGTGCAGGCGCGCTTGGGCGCCAGCAGGCGGACACGCCACCTTTCCGCTGAATTCCTGGGGGAGCCCGCTTGGGAAATGCTGCTTGAACTGTTCATCCAGTTCGCAGGCGGGGCCAAGGTGTCGACCAAAAGCCTGTGCGCTGCGTCGGGCTTGTCCGACACGACGGCGCTGCGTCTGATTGACCGGCTTGATAGTGCCGGACTGGTTGAAAGGTCGCAATCTCCGGTCGACAAGCGTGTGACGCTGGTGGCCCTGACGCGGCAGGGCGTGCAGTCAGTGGGATCGATCCTGATAGAAATGGAAAGCTAGGGTAAGGACCTTAAGCCGCCGCTTTCCACAGCGGGAACCGCGCAATCTGGCCCCGGGCGGGCATCAGCGCCTCAATCTTGCGGGCCGGTTGCAGTGCGGCGAGAATTTCCGGTGCGCCGGCGTCCATCCCGCCGGTCAGCGTGCCGAAGGCGGGGAGGATCATGCGTTCGGCTCCCCCATCACCTCCCGCGCCGCCGCGCGCCAGCACTGCGCAGGGCCGCGCAATGTGGCGGCTGCGGACATTCACCCGCAGCTTGGGGTGATAATGGCCCGATAATTCCGCAGCGGTCTCTCCGGCGCGGGCTTCGTGGCGCAGGGTGATCCCGCGCAATTCCAGTTCAGGGACAATCGTGCCGCCGAAACCTCTGGGCAATTGTTCATCATGATTGCCGGTGATCCACACCCAATCAACCACGCGGGTCAACGCCTCCAGCATCCCTGTGCAATGCGCATCCAGCCGCAATGCGCCTGCATCATCGTGGAAATTGTCCCCCAGCGTGATCACCCGCCGCGCGCCGGTTATCCGGACCGCGTCAGCCAGCCGTTCCAGCGTGTCGCGGCTGTCATAGGGGGGCAACATCTGGCCAGCTTGCGCATACCAGCTGGCCTTTTCCAGATGCAGGTCAGCCACCAGCAGCGCGCGTTCCTGCGGCCAGTACAGCGCACGGGCTGGACTGAGCAGCATTTCATGCCCGGCAAAACCGAACGGGGCGAACATAGCGGGAACCATGGACGGTCCTATGCGCGCTTTCGTTTTTCGCGCAACCCAAAAACCGTTCAGCCTAAGCTTGTCGAAGCCTTGCTTTTTCTTCTATCGCTGCGGCATCAAGGAAATGCAGCCCTTCGACATGCTGAGGGTGAACGGGAGGGTTCGGGAATTTATGGATTGGTCTGACAAGACGGCGCAGGCGCGGGTGTGGTTTGAAAGCCTGCGTGACCAGATTTGCGCAGAATTCGAGAGCATCGAGCGCGAGGCAGGATCGGACGCCGCCTTTCAATACACCCCCTGGAACCGCGAAGAAGATGGCAATCCCGATCCCGGCGGCGGGGTGCAGGGGTTGATGAAGGGCAAGGTGTTCGAAAAGGTTGGCGTCAATGTCTCGACCGTGCGCGGCAGCTTTGCCAAGGAATTTGCAGGCAGCATCAACGGCGCGAGCGCGGAAGACCCCGGCTTTGTTGCGACCGGCATCAGTCTGGTGGCGCATATGGCCAATCCGCATGTGCCGGCCGTCCACATGAACACCCGCTTCCTGACGACGACCAAGGCGTGGTTCGGCGGCGGCGCGGATTTGAACCCGCCGATCCCTTACGAAGAAGACACGGCCGAATTCCACACTGCGATGCAGGCCGCCTGCGATCCGCATGGGTCCAATTATTACGAACGTTACAAGAAATGGTCGGATGAATATTTCTACATCCCCCACCGGCAGGTGCATCGCGGGGTCGGGGGGATTTTCTGCGACCATCTCGAATGCGCAGATGACGCGGCATGGGGCCGCAACTTCGAATTTATCAAGGATATCGGCAAGCAGTTCCTCGAGGTCTATCCCGCGATCGTGCGCAAGCGCATGAACAGCGAATTCTCACCCGAGGACGAGGCGCAGATGTTCGAATACCGGGGCCGTTATGCCGAATTCAATCTGGTCTATGACCGCGGCACGATCTTCGGCCTGAAGACCGGCGGCAATATCGATGCGATCTTGATGAGCCTGCCGCCCAGAGCGACTTGGTCTTAGGGCGACACTTGGGTCTGAGCGGGGTGGGCAAGGCGTTCTTGGCGCTTGCCCCCGCACCGCCCCGCGCCCATATTCACCCTTAACATGCTGCGCCAATACGAACTCGTCGAGAAGGTCCTCGAATACGACCCTGCCGCTGACGAGGCGATGCTGAACCGCGCCTATGTCTATACCGTGCAGAAACACGGCACCCAGAAGCGCGCCAGCGGCGATCCCTATTTCAGCCACCCGGTCGAAGTCGCCGGGTTGATGACCGACCTGAAGCTGGACGTGGCGACCATCATCACCGCGCTGCTGCATGATACGGTTGAAGATACGCTTGCCACGATCGACGATATTGAGCTGCATTTCGGCCCAGAGGTCGCGCGGCTGGTGGACGGGGTCACCAAGCTTTCCAAGATCGAGGCAATGCCCGAGAATGAACGAGCAGCAGAAAACCTGCGCAAGTTCCTGCTCGCCATGTCCGAAGATATCCGCGTGCTGCTGGTCAAGCTGGCCGACCGGCTGCACAATATGCGCACGCTGCATTTCATCAAAAACCCCGAAAAACGCCAGCGCATCGCGCGTGAAACGATGGATATCTACGCGCCCCTCGCGGAGCGGGTCGGCATGTATGAATATATGCACGAAATGCAGGCGCTGGCCTTCCGCGAATTGGAGCCTGAAGCCCACGCCACCATCGCCGGGCGGCTCGAACAGCTGCGTTCGCAGGATGGCGGGCAGGTCGATGCGATTGCGCTGAAGGTCAAGCAGCGCCTGGCCGAAGCGGGCCTCAAGGTGGAGGTCTATGGCCGCGAAAAGCATCCCTTTTCGATCTGGCACAAGATGGCGGAACGCCACGTCAACTTTGAACAGGTCACCGACATCATGGCGTTCCGCGTCCTCACCGAAAACGATGAGGACTGCTACCGGGCCCTGGGCATCCTCCATACCACCTGGCAGTTCCTGCCCGGCCGGTTCAAGGACTATATCTCGACGCCGAAATCGAACGGTTACCGGTCCCTGCACACATCATTGATGTACGAAAACTCGATGCGGGTCGAAGTGCAGATCCGCACCCGCGAAATGCACCGGCTCAACGAATTCGGGCTGGCGGCGCACTGGGCTTACAAACAGGAAGGCAAGGCCGATGGGCAGGTCGGCTGGCTGCGCGATCTGATCGAGATCGTCGAACAAAGCCACGATGCCGAAGAACTGCTCGAACACACGCGGATGGCGATTTATCAGGATCGCATCTTTGCCTTTACCCCCAAAGGCGCGCTGTTTCAGCTGCCCAAAGGGGCAACCGCGGTGGATTTCGCCTTTGCGGTGCACACCAATCTGGGGCTTACGACGGCCGGGGCGAAGATCAACGGGCGGCACATGCCGCTGCGCACCCCGCTGGGCAATGGCGATGTGGTCGAGATCATCAAGAACCCGCATGCCACGCCTCAGCTGTCATGGCTGAGCTTTGTCGTGACCGGCAAGGCGCGCGCCGCAATCCGCCGATCAGTGCGGATGAAGGAACGCGACGAGGTTGCCGCGATCGGTTCCAAACTGTTCGACGAAATCGCCGCCCGCGTGCCTGCCCGGATCGGCAAGAAAGCAATCCGCGCGGCGATCGAACGGCTCGGCATGGATGAGCCTGATGACCTGATGTACGCGATCGGCGCGGCCAAGCTGACCGACCGTGAGGTGATGGAAGCGCTCGTCCCCGGTTGCACCGCCGATTTCAAGGAAGACGACCATTGGTCGAAGCGCGAACGCGCGATCTCGATCCGGGGCCTGACGCCGGGAGTCGCGTTCGAACTCGCCACCTGCTGCCACCCGGTGCCGGGCGACCGTATTGTCGGCATCCGTCGCAAGGGCGAAACCGTGCTGGTCCACGCGATTGATTGCCTGATGCTGGCGAGCG
>JANQTR010000252.1 GCA_030731635.1 Erythrobacter sp.
GCCGCATCGAAGACCTGCGCGCCGCCGCCGCCGTGCTCAAGGGCCGCCACAAGGCGGATAATGTGCGCTGGGCGATCGTGGTGCCGGGCTCGGGTCTGGTGAAGGCGCAGGCCGAGGACGAAGGGCTCGACAAGGTGTTCATCGATGCCGGGTTCGAATGGCGTGAACCGGGGTGTTCGGCCTGTCTTGGCATGAACCCCGACAAGGTGCCACCTGGTGAACGCTGCGCTTCGACCAGCAACCGCAATTTCGTCGGTCGCCAAGGCCCCGGCGCGCGGACGCATCTGGTATCGCCCGCGATGGCCGCCGCCGCCGCCGTCACCGGGCGGCTGACCGACGTGCGCGAACTGGTGTGATGCCGTCGCGGCGAAGTCTGATGGCAGGCGCGGTTTCCGGGTGGTTTGCCAGCCTGTTCCGCCCGGCAAAGGCGCTCGCCAATCAGCGCAACGCTCCGCCCGTGATTGGCATTGACGATCCGCGCTATGACAGCTTCTTCGCGGCCAGAGCCGCCGTCTGGTCAACCTGCGGCAAAGTTGACGATGATGTCATTGCCTATCTCATCAGTCCGGAATTCAACGGCGCTCCGGCATGGCCGACCACGCGCCAGGCCTTCCGTGTGGTGCGCCCGGAAGGCAGCCTGATCATCGCATCGGATGGCCTCAGCGACCTGTTCGTCGATACCAATCTCACGCAGGCCGGATTCGAATGCGAGGTCTATATCGAAAGCCCCGACCTTGCGGGGTCTGGGTTCGCGGATATTCGCAGCAGCTGGCAATTCGATCTGATTGAGAGCCTTGCCCGGAACGTCGCAGATTTCGGCGGCATACAGGGCCCGATCAGCAAGTACGGCATCTTCTCGATGGAACTGCCCGCGCCCGCCACCATGCCTGCACATTGGCTGACGCAGCGCGGCACTGTCGGCGCGCTGGTCAACATGACGGTGCCCGATCGACCGGCACGCTGCCAGCTTGACGAGGGCGTCGAGATTCGAATCGTAGCGCTCACCATTCTGTTGCCAGACGAGACCGAATACGTCGTAGCAGGCGGCGCCGAGACGCGCGCCGAAATCGCGCAAAGGCTCATTTCGTCGGGAACCGGCCTGACTTCACCCGTTGATCGCCCCTCGGTGCTTGCTTAAGCGCAAAACACGGACCATTTGTTAGCCATGACAGACAAGAAAATGACCAGCGGCAACAAGGCTGCCATCGGCGCAGCCGCGATCGGTTCGGCGGCAGTGGCAGCAGCGCTGCTTTATGCAGGCCGCAAGTTCGGCGCCAAGAAAAAGCCCAACGAACCGACCCAGCCCGGCCCGATCCCCTCGGGCGAGCCGCCGCAGACTGATTGAGGAATCGCGCCCATGCAACCGCTCACCAGCGTCGAAGGCCGCGCCATTCCGCTCGGCCTCAAGAATGTCGATACTGACATCATCATCCCGGCCAAATGGCTCAAGACCATCAGCCGCGAAGGGCTTGGCGCGGGCGCGTTCGAGACTTTGCGGGCAGAGCCCGGCAATGTGATTGACGATCCCGCCTATGCCGGCGCGCCGGTGCTGATCGCGGGCGATAATTTCGGTTGCGGGTCAAGCCGCGAACACGCCGCCTGGGCCTTGGGTGATCTCGGCATCCGGGTGGTGATCGCACCCAGCTTTTCCGATATCTTCTCAGGCAACGCGGTCAAGAACGGGATCCTGCCTGTGGTTTTGCCGCAAGATGCGGTGGACCGGCTGCTGGAGGTCGCACGCCAAGGCGAAGCGATCACCGTCGATCTGGAAAACCAGACCGTCACCACCCCATTTCAGGATCGCTTCACCTTCGCGCTCGATCCGTTCCGGCGCGATTGTCTGTTGGGCGGCCTTGACGAGGTCGGGTTGACCATGGCCCGCGGTGAGGCAATCGGTGCTTTCGAAGCGGTCCGCACCAGCGGCCAGCCGTGGTTGATGCGCG
>JANQTR010000253.1 GCA_030731635.1 Erythrobacter sp.
GCCATTGGTGCTGCTCGGGATGGTCTCGTTCGGCACCTATCTATGGCATCAGCCGGTGCTGTTTTTCATGCATTATATCCACTTTGGCCAGTTGCCCCTGATGGCATTGGCGGCTGGGATTGCGGCTTCGGTCGGGCTTGGGGCCTTGTCATACCGCCTGATCGAAGGCCCGGTGCGCCACCGCCGCTGGCTGGCCCGCCCGGCGCTGCTGATGACAGTGTGCGGGGCGGCGCTGGCCTTGCCATTCGCGGCCGGCGCGGCAGGCTATCTTGGCCGGCTGGTGCCCGCCAGCATGACTGAGGCCGCACGCCTCGGCGGTGTGCCGCCGCCCAACGCGACAGCGCGAATTATCGATCCGCCGCGCGGCGACCTTGCCTTTGTGCTCTATGGCGACAGCCACGCAGCACAGTATTTTGACGCAGCCGCCGCGCGATTCGGACCGGGCGCCGTGGTCGCTTTACCAAGCTGCCTGTCAGCCGGGGGGCTTATCAGCCGCCAGCCCGATGATCCCGAGGCCAAAGACTGCCGCGCTCTTTCCGAAAAGGTCAGATCGCTGGTCGAACGCCGCGGAATCCGCGCGCTGATCTGTGCTCAGCGATGGGAACGGCAGTTGTTTGCGCCGGGCGCGGCAGAACCGCTCGGCCTTACCAATGGTGCGGCTGGCCCGCATTTGCTGCGCGCCATGCAGCGGCTGGCAGACAGCCTGCCACCGGATACGCGGATCATCCTTGTCGGCAATGCGCCCACCGCTGCGGTCGCCGGGCGAATGATGGACGGCGGTTGGCTCAGATGCCGCGCACAGCGCAATGTCACCTGTCCGGAAAGCTACCCGGCAAACCTGGCCGAAGGACGCAAGGTCAGCGCCATGCTGCGCGCGTTTGCGGCGCGCGATCCGCGCTTTACCTATGTCGATGCCGCCGCGCCGCTGTGCCCGCAGGGGCGCTGCCGCCTGGTGCAGGACGGGCGCCTGAATTACTGGGATGATAACCACATGACCCAGTCCGGCGCCGCGCGGGTGATGGCCACCATCGATCCATCGCTGATCAGCCAACGGTAAGAGCTGCGGCGCGGGGGTGCCGAACTTGCCTTGATCGCGCCCCTTCCCTACCGCTCGCGCAACATCTGCCACCCTTGCCGAACCGGAGTCGATAATGGTCCCCCGCTATGCCCGCCCTGCCATGACCGCCCTGTGGGAACCGGAGGCGAAATATCGCATCTGGTTCGAGATTGAGGCGCATGCGACCGAAAAGCTGGGTGAGTTGGGCGTCGTCCCGCCATCCGCCGCCAAGGCGCTGTGGGACTGGTGGGCAACCAATCCCAAGATCGACGTTGACGCGATTGACGCGATCGAAGCGGTGACCAAACATGATGTGATCGCCTTCCTCACCTGGGTGGCGCAGCAGGTCGGCGATGAAGCACGCTTCATGCATCAGGGGATGACGAGCTCCGACGTGCTCGACACCACGCTGTCAGTGCAGTTGGCCCGCGCGACCGACATGCTGATTGACGATATGGACGGGCTGCTGGCTGCCATCAAAACCCGCGCGATGGAGCACAAATATACGCCGACGATTGGCCGCAGTCACGGCATCCATGCCGAACCGGTGACATTCGGGCTGAAGCTGGCGCAGGCCTACGCCGAATTTGCCCGCTGCCGCGCACGGCTGGTGGCTGCGCGGGCAGAAATTGCGACCTGCGCCATCAGCGGCGCAGTTGGCACCTTCGCCAATGTCGATCCGCAGGTCGAAGCGCATGTCGCGGACAAACTCGGCCTCGCCATCGAACCGGTCTCGACGCAGGTGATCCCGCGTGATCGCCATGCAATGTATTTCGCCACGCTCGCGGTGGTCGCGGGCAGCATCGAACGGCTCGCGGTGGAAATCCGCCACCTGCAACGCACCGAAGTGCT
>JANQTR010000254.1 GCA_030731635.1 Erythrobacter sp.
GGTGGCACGGGCATGAACATCTGGAACGTGGCGCTGCTGGCGCGGGTGTTCATCCTTACGCCGACCGAGCGCGCGGCGTGGCTGTTTGCGGGTCTTGCGCCGGTTGCCGTCGTGATCGCGGCGAGCGCGCCAGGGGCGTGGGTGATCGCGCCGCTGATTGGCGCAGCGCTGCTTGCGCTGGTGGTGATCGACGCGCTGCTGGCGGGCCGCAGCGCTGGGTGGGATATCCACGCGCCGCCTGATGTGGAGGTCGGTCAGCCTGCCATCCTTGGTGTAACCGCGCGCTTTGCCAGCGGCACTCAGCGCAAGGTTGCAGCAGCATTGGCCTGTGATCCGCGCCTTGCCCCCGGGGGGCGCGTGACCATAGCGCTTGCTCCCAGAGCCAATGAACCCGGCTGGCGGGGGGAGACGACGGTAACCCCAGACCGACGCGGCACCGCCGCTGTCACCCGCGCATGGCTGCGCTGGGAAGGGCCGCTGGGCCTCGGCGCGCGCCAGATCGCTTACCCACTGGAACAGGCGGTGCGGATATGGCCGGACCTGTCCCCGGTGCGGTCACCCGATTTGCAGACGTTCCTGCGCAATGCCCAATTGGGCCTGATCGCCCGGCGCATCCGCGGCGAAGGCACCCAGTTCGAAGCGCTCAGCGAATACGAGCCCGGCATGGACCGCCGCCGGATCGATTGGAAAGCCAGCGCCCGCCACACCCGCCTGTTCGCGCGTGAGAATGAAAGCGAGCGCAACAACCAGATCATGTTCGCATTTGATTGCGGGCAGGCAATGTGCGAGCCGGTTGATGGCCTGCCGCGGATCGACCGTGCGGTGTCTGCCGCGCTGACCTGCGCCTATGTTGCGCTCAAGGGCGGGGACAAATGCGCGCTGTTCGGCTTTGCCCAGCGCCCGCAGGTAATGACACCTTTCATCGGTGATGCCCGCGCCTTCCACCGCCTGCAAAGCGCGGCCGCCGGGCTGGATTATCAGGCGACCGAGCCCAATTTCACCCTGGCGCTCGCCACCTTGACCGCAAAGCTCAAGCGCCGGTCGCTGGTGGTGCTGTTTTCCGATTTCACCGACCCCACCAGCGCCGAACTGATGGTCGAAAGCCTCGGGCGGCTGGTGAACAAGCATCTGGTGCTATTTGTGACCATCACCGATAGCGAGATCGAAGACCTGATCGCAGCCCCACCTGCCGATATCACTACGATTGCCCGCAGCGTAACCGCCGATACCCTGGCGCAGCAACGCAAGCTGGTGTTGGGGCGACTGCGGCGCATGGGGGTGGACGTGATCGAGGCCCCTTGGGAGGCGATTGGGCCGCGCCTGATCGACCGTTATTTCGCCATCCGCGCCAGCGAAGCAATAGGATGAGGGGCGAATGAAGGCACCAAGCATCTCGTCATGGTTCGGGCGCGGCGAAATTGCTGCCCCGCCCGATATCGAAAGCGCGGCGCTGCGCTCCGACCGCTTTCGGATCGAGCGGGAGGGAGATTGGCGCCGGCTGGAAGACATCGTCAAGCGGATGGAGAGCGGCGGATTGCGCCGTATCGCCGATGAAGATCTGATTGCACTGCCAACGCTCTATCGCACCGCAGCATCCAGCCTTGCGGTGGCACGCGAAACATCGCTTGATGCAGCAACGCTCGCCTATCTCGAAGGGCTGGTGCAGCGCGCGTGGTTCCAGGTTTACGGGCCGCGCCAGGGCTTTTCCCGCTGGCTGCGCGATTTCCTGCTGGGCGGATGGAGCCGCGCCGTGCGTGAAATCTGGCTTGATATCTGTATCGCGCTGTTCGTGATGGTGGCGGGCGCGATTGTCGGCTGGCTGCTCGTCGCGCAGGACGAGGCGTGGTATTATCGGCTTGTGCCGGGCGGATTGGCCGACACCCGCGTGCCGGGTGCCTCACGCGAAGACTTGCTGGCGACGCTCGCGACCGAAGAAAGCGCGGCGGGCCTATCGAGCTTTGCCGCGCAATTGTTCAGCAACAATTCGGGGGTGTGCATCCTCGCCTTTGCGCTGGGGTTTGCCTTTGGTATCCCGTCGCTGATGCTGATGGTGCACAATATGGCGATGCTGGGCGCGCTGCTGTGGCTGTTTGCGGGGCAGGGCCTGCTGACTGAAGTGTCGGCATGGCTGAGCGTTCACGGCACGACCGAATTGTTCGGCATTCTGCTGTCAGGCGCGGCGGGCCTGCATATCGGACGGGCGATGGCGTTTCCGGGCACCCGCCCGGTGCTGGCCGCCGCAAGCGAGGCCGGGCGGCGCGGCGCGGTGGTGATGGTCGGCGTGGTGATCATGATGATCGTTGCTGCCATTCTCGAAGCCTTCCCGCGCCAGTTGGTCGAAGGCACCGGCAACCGGTTTGTGATCGGCGGCGCGATGCTGATCTTCTGGCTTTCGTACTTTTTCTTCTATCGCCCGCGCCGCGCGCTCGAGAACGAGGGATGAGCGCGGCTGCCAAGCCCCTTGTCGCCGATAAGCGCGCCCGCATGCTGGTAACGCCCGAGGGCATTGTGCTGCCGATAATGCTTGCCTCGCGCGGCAGCCGGGCGGGGGCGTTGATCCTTGATGTGATCATCATCTTTACCAGCGCCATCGCCTTTCTGTTGGCGTTGATCTGGATCGCGGGCGGAATGCTCGAAGGCACTGCGCTTGATCCCAGCGGAGCACCGCAAGGGGCGAAGGAATTTCTCCAAATCCTGCTGGTGCTGGTGCTGTTCTGCGGATGGTATGGCTATTTTCTGGTGCAGGAGCTTGGCCCGCGCGGCGCTACGCTGGGTAAGCGCATCACCGGTATCCGCATCGCCGCGCGCGGCGGCGGACGGCTGACCGCCGAGGCGGTGATCGCCCGCAACCTGCTGCGCGATATCGAGATTTTCTACCCACTGATCGCGTTGCTGGTGGTGTTGGTCCAGAGCCAGAATGGCGAAGATGTGGGCTTGCTGGGCTGGGCGATGACCGGGTGGTTTGCACTGTTCCTGCTGTTCCCGTTCTTTAACCGCGATGCCTTGCGCGCGGGCGACATCATCGCTGGCACCTGGGTGGTCGAACGCCCGCGCGCAAAACTGCCCGAAGTGCTTTCGACCCAGGGCGCCGCCGCGGTGCGCGGGGCGAGCGAAGTGACTGGTGCGCGCTATAGCTTTGGTGAGGCGGAGCTGGCAGTTTACGGTGAAAAGGAGCTGCAAACGCTTGAGCGGATGCTGCGCGATGCCGAACCTGCCGCGCTGGCGACAGTGCATGCCACGATCTGCCGCAAGCTCGGGTGGGAGCCCGGCGCAGGAGACGAGCGGGCTTTCCTTGAAGCTTTCTACGCGCAATTACGTGCCAAGCTCGAAGGCGACATGCGCTTCGGCAAACGCAAGGCGGACAAGTTCTCATGAGCATCGATCGGCGACATTTCCTTGGCGGCACGCTGGCGCTGGGCGCGACCGCCTGCATCCCGCCGGACCAGAGCCCGATTGGACGGCTTGCGGCGGAACTGCGGATTATCGAGGCTGCAGGGAAAGGCACGCTCGGGGTTGAGATTTACGATACGGTCAGCGGGCAATCGGTCGGGATCAACCGCGACCGGCGGTTCGGCCATGCGTCATCCTTCAAGCTTTCGCTCGTCGCGATGGTGCTGGCGCTGGAAGCGCAGGGCAAGATCGACGCCGACCGCCGCGTGACGTGGAGCGAGGCGGAGCTGATGCACATCTCCCCCTTCACCACTGAACGACTGGGGCAAGGGGCAACCTTGCGCGAACTGGCCCGCGCAACGCAGATCATGTCGGACAATGCAGCGGCCAATGTGTTGCTGCGCGAACTGGGCGGTCCGGCGGCGCTGACCGCGTTCTGGCGCAGTATCGGCGATGAGGTGAGCCGGCTTGACCGCAACGAGCCGGAAATGAACATCGTCCCCCCGGCTGAATTCCGCGACACCACCACGCCTGCGGCAATGGCGCGCACCGTGGCGAAGCTGGTTTACGGCGATGTCCTGCCCGACACAACGCGCGCCGAACTGAAAAGCTGGATGATCGCCACCGAAACCGGCCTGCGCCGGGTGCGTGCCGGGCTACCCGAAGGCTGGATCGTGGGCGACAAGACAGGCACCAGCGGGTTGGTAGGCACCGAGGGCAACTACATCGACATCGGCTTTGCCGAAGGGCCAAAGGGCCAGCCGCCGATCACCTTCGCCTGCTATTTCCGCCTGCGTCAGGCGGGCGGCGACATGCAGGCCCGCGGCGAACTGGCGCTGTCGCGAATCGGCAAGGTGATCAAGGAATTCGCCGAGCCCGAACGCGGCTTGCCGCTGGTGGGGAAGCTCTATTGAGGGGCCACCAAACCCGTTCGTGTCGGGCGAAGTCGAGACACCCGCTCTGAGGCCTCTCGACTACGCTCGAGGCGAACGGAGGCGGGCATCAATGTTCCGGCGTGGCCGATGCCTGATCCTCACCGCCAAAAATCGCCACTTCGTTCACCCCCGCGCTGGTCGCGCGGCCGCGATACATTCCGCTGGTGTTGAAGCTGAAAATCGCTTCGCCATCGGGCGTAACAAGGATCACCCCGCCATCGCCGCCAAGCTCGGCAACTTCGGCCATGACGGAATCGGCAATGTCCTGTGTTCCCAAAATACCCCGCATCCGCAACCGCGCGCAAATCTCGTGAGCCACCCCGACGCGGATGAAATACTCGCCCCACCCCGTCGCCGACACTGCGCAGGCGCGATTATCCGCATAGGTGCCAGCGCCGATCACCGGGGCATCACCGATCCGGCCCCAGCGCTTGCCGGTCATCCCGCCGGTCGACGTGCCCGCCGCCATATTGCCGTTCTGGTCGAGCGCCACCGCGCCGACCGTGCCAAACTTCAAATCAACGTCGATGGCGGACAACTGCTCCGCCTTCATCCGCTCAAGCGACCTGAGCCGCGATTCGGTGGCGAAATATTCAGGCGGGGTCACGGCAAAGCCTTGCTCTGCCGCAAATTGCTCGGCCCCAGTGCCCATCAGCATCACATGCGGGCTTTTGGTGCGTACCGTATCGGCGAGCAGGATCGGGTTCTTGACGGTTTTCACCCCCGCCACCGCGCCTGCGCTGCGGTCACGCCCATCCATGATCGAGGAGTCGAGCTCGTTCGTCCCCTCCCACGTGAACACTGCGCCCTTGCCCGCATTGAACAGCGGCGAATCTTCCATCGGCATGATCGCGGCCTTGATCGCGTCCATCGCGCTACCGCCATCGGCGAGCACCTTCGCGCCGGCATCAAGCGCGGCTTGCAACGCGGCCTCATACTCGGCGCGTTTTTCCGGGGTCATGGCATCGCGACTGAGCGTGCCTGCCCCGCCATGGATCGCCAGCGACCATTTTGGCGCGGGCGGCGGAGCGTCATCTTGAGCAAGAGCGGTGGTGGGCATCAGGGCGAGCGCAATCAGCGTGATGAGGTTCTTCATGGCAGCAGGGTGTAACGCGGCCCTGCACGTTTCGCCAGCTTAACAATGCGGGTTCTGCACGCTAGGGCGAGCGCCATGATTCTGCGTCCTGCCACACCCGCCGA
Source organism: Erythrobacter sp. (assembly GCA_030731635.1). GTDB lineage: Bacteria > Pseudomonadota > Alphaproteobacteria > Sphingomonadales > Sphingomonadaceae > Erythrobacter. Next base: position 5,526 of record JANQTR010000254.1, read on the forward strand.
TGCGCCCGCGCTTGCCGCGCTGGGGGCCGAAACGTTCATCGCCGCATTTGGCCATTTGTACACCGCGGAAGACCTTGCCGCATTCCTTGCCACTGTGCACGCGCCTGGGCCGGTGGCCGAGGAAATCGCAGGCGACAGCTGCACCCATTGCCTTGCCGAAGAGGGGGGCGAACTGGTCGCTTATTGCAAACTGCGTTACCCCAGCCACTACACCGCCCATTCCGACGCCAAAAACCCGATCGAACTCGGCCAGCTTTATGCCTTGCCGCAGTTCACCGGCACCGGGATCGGGGCCAAGCTGATGGACTGGGCGCTGGGCGTTGCCCGTGCGGGCGGCCATGATGCGGTCTTACTTTCGGTCTATTCCGAGAATTACGGCGCGCAGCGGTTCTATCAACGCTATGGCTTTGGCAAGATCGCCGACATCACGTTTCAGGTGGGCGAGCAGCTGGACGCAGAATTCCTCTACGAATTGAAATTCTAAGCTTGGGAGAGCGAACATGAGCGGATTTGGCTGGGAAAGCACCACCGATGATGTGCTGGCGGGCAAGGACCTGTCGGGACAAACCGTGTTCATCACCGGGGCCAATTCGGGGCTGGGTCAGGAAACCGCGCGGGCGATGGCGGCCAAGGGCGCGCATATCGTGATGGCGGGGCGCGATCAGGCCAAGCTGGACGAAGCGGTGGCAGCGATCACGGCCAGCGTGCCGCAAGCGCAGCTCGACACGCTCACCGTCGATCTCGGCTCGCTCGAAAGCATCCGCGCCGCGACCTCGCGCGCGCGCCAGCGCTTCGCCAAGATCGATATCCTGATCAACAATGCGGGCGTGATGGCATGCCCCTTCCTGCACACCCATGACGGGTTCGAGATGCAGTTCGGCACCAACCACCTCGGCCACTTCGCGCTTACTGCTGAGCTCATGCCGCTGATTGAACGCGGCAGTGCCAAGCGCATCGTCAACCTCTCCAGCCGCGGGCACCACTTCGCGCCGGTCGATTTTGACGATCCCAACTTCCAGCATCGCCCCTATGATCCGTGGATCAGCTACGGCCAGTCGAAGACCGCCAACGTGCTGTTTACCGTCGGACTGGAACAGCATTTCGCGGTGCTAGGCATCCACGCCTATGCGGTGCATCCGGGCGGAATCCAGACCAATCTCGGCCGCCACATGACCCCGGAGATGATCGAGGCGCTGATGGCGCGTGTTACCTCGCATGATACGGGCTTTCAGTGGAAGACCATCCCGCAAGGCGCAGCCACCAGCTGCTGGGCGGCAACCGCCGAAGAGCTGGAAGGCGGTTCAGGCGCCGGGGGCGGGGTCTATTGCGAGGATTGCCATGTCGCCGACGTAGACGACGAATCCGCCACGGGCGGAGTTCGCTCCTACGCAGTCAATTCGTCTTATGCCGAACAGTTGTGGACGTTGAGCGAGAAGCTGACCGGAGCGGCATTTCCGGAGTGATCGCACCAATGTGCCTCAAACGCCGATCACTCTGATCAGGGCGAGCCGTCAACCGGGGCGGATCATAGCCATTTCCATTTCCAGAAAAGAAACAGCTGCAGGCCCATGATGGCAAAGCAGACGCCGACAACAACCCAGAACGCGCCGCTACTTTCCATGCCGGGCATTCCGCCGACGTTGATGCCCATCAAGCCAGTCAGAAATCCGAGCGGCAGAAATATCCCGGCCACAATCGTCAGCATATAGGTTGCGTGTTCGTTTGAAGCGAGGCTGCGCGCGCGCAGTTCGTCCTGCAATACGACCGCACTTTCCTTGCTGATATCGATATCGTCGAGATAGCGCCGCAGCCGTTCAATCGACTCCGCAATCTCGCGCCGGTCATGCTGTTCGAACCAGTCGGGCGAATCCCGCGATATCTGCTCAAGTGCTTCGTGCTGCGGCGACATGTGCCGTTTCAATGCAAGGCAATTGCGACGGATCGTGGTGGTTTTGGTCAGGATTTGCTCGTGGTGGTCCTCGACATCCATCTCTTCGAGCTCGTCGATCTGCTGGTTCATGTCGACAATCGACTGACTCATTCGCATCACGAGTTGCTCGACAATCTTGACGATCGCGCTGCCCGCATCAACCGGCCCCCTGCCGCGATCGAGCAGGGCAACAATATCACGCGGCGTCTGCATTGCCAGTCTGCGCACAGTAATCAGCCGCGTGCCATCACACCAAAGCTGGAGCGAGATCATGTCTTCAGGCTCGGCATTCGGGTTGAAATTGATCCCGCGCAAGGTTGCGACAAGAGTGTCCTCTTCGCGCAAGGCGCGCGGACGGGTTAAATCCGAAATCAGCACGTCGGCCGTGGTCGGCGGAATGCCCAGATCAGCCTCCAGCCATGGTCGCACTTCAGGGCTGTTCGCATGGAGGTGGAGCCACATGACCTCACCCGGCACCTGAGGCTGCCAGTTGTCCACTTCGGTTCTGGTAATGATCCGTGCGCCGCCTTTGCCGTCCAACACTCGGCCAAAGATCAATGGGCCAAGGCCCTCGGTTGCATCGGTTTCAAGTTGCTCCATGATCACGTCATGCGGCAGCGCAGCGGGGTTTGCCACTGCTTGTGTTGACCAAATGGCGCTGTCGTTGCGAGCAAGCCAGCTCAGGCATTCAGGAACGCCTTCATCAGCCCGAACACGTCCTTCGCCTCGCGCGTGGGGGTAATCGCCATGAACACATGCGGCGCGGCTTCGTATTCATAAAGCTTGGCGTCCACACCGGCGGCGCGCAGTTTGCCCATGAATGTGCGCGAATCGACGATGAAGATATCATGCCGCCCGGTCCAGATACGGGTTGGCGGGAGCAGGGCGAGTTCTTCTGCCGAAGTGTAAAGCGGGCTGACCTCGGCGTCCGCCGGATCGCGCCCCCCTGCCACCATATCGCCGCAGGCACGCAGGGTGCCGATCTTGAGCATGATGTCATGCGGTTCAACCGCGGCGATTCCCGGATCGGCCAGCGTCAGATCAAGCCACGGGGCAAACAGCGCCAGCTTGCCAGGCTGCGGGCCGGAACCCTTGCGTGCCAGCCGCAACGCCAGACACAGCGCCATATGCGCGCCCGCGCTGTCACCATTGAGGATGATCGTTGCCGGATCAATCGTCTCGGCCAGCTTGGCAAATACAGCGTCCGCCATGGCATCCTGCGCGGCGTGCGGTGCTTCGGGCACCACCGGATAAAGTGGTACAGTGATGCTGATCCCGCAATAATTCACCATCGCGGCGACCAGCGGCCAATGCGCCTTGAACATCGGCTGCACAAACCCGCCGCCATGGAAATAGAGCATGTGCCAAGCGCCGGGGCCGCTTTTGGGGTGGATCGTCACCACCGGGTGCCCTTCTGCCTCCCACGTGCCCACCAGAAAATCGCGGCGGAAACTCACCGGCATCGGCGCATCCTTGGGCAAGGGGCGACCGGCCATGCGTTTGTGAAAACCTGCGGCATCATGCGGGAAAACCGGCGTGGTGCGCGCCATGAACCACTTCACCGCGCGCAACAGCAGGCCTGGCTCAGCGCTGCGCAATTCGGTTGAGGTATCGGTCAGCATCATCATTCCCCTAATTGCCGCAGACTGCCGCGGCGCCAGCCCAAGTCAAGTATTGGTCCAAGTCAAGCGGGTGTTCGCGGGTCATTGCCCCGTCATGCCAGCGCGGCTATAGGCTTGACCATGTCTTCCATTCGGCCCTGGCGCACAATCGAACGGCGCAAATGTCGCCAGATCATGGTGGGGAATGTCCCCGTGGGCGGCGATGCGCCGATCACTGTGCAGA
>JANQTR010000255.1 GCA_030731635.1 Erythrobacter sp.
GCTGACCGGCACGGTGGCTGCACCCGAAGACGCTGCCGAGGCTGAACGCCTGGTGCAAGCCTTTCTGGGCGACGATGCCAACGTGATCAGCCGGCTCAGAACCGCCACCCCGCTGCAGGTCAACCTGCACGTGAAATTTGCCGAAGTCAGCCGCAGCCTGCTGCGCGAAATTGGCGCAAACCTGACCTCGGCTGATAGCACCAATGGCTTTCAGTTCGGGGTTGGCACGGGCCGCGGTGCTGTGGTGCAATACAACCCCGGCGGGCCGGTCGGCACCAACGTGACCGAAGGCGGTGACGGCACCTCGGTGATTAACACCGGTGGCGCCACCACGATTGCGGGTCTGGGCAAGCTGTTCGGAGCTGATCTGGCTGGCACGCTCGACCTGTCTGAACGGCTGGGTCTGGTGACGACCATTTCCGAACCCAACCTGACCGCGCTGTCGGGTGAAACCGCAACCTTCCTGGCGGGCGGCGAATTCCCGATCCCGATTTCGCAGGGCCTTGGCCAGGTGACGGTGCAATTCCGCCAGTTCGGTGTCAGCCTCGCCTACACCCCGACGGTGCTTGCAAACGGCCGTATTTCAATGCGGGTGCGTCCAGAAGTGTCCGAGCTGTCGACTCAGGGCGCAATTACCCTGAACGGCTTTCAGGTTCCTGCGATCACCACCCGCCGAACCGAAACCACGGTCGAGCTGGGTTCTGGACAAAGCTTCATGATTGCCGGTCTGATGAGCGCGAATTCGCAGAATTCGCTCGAAAAGGCGCCGGGTCTGGGCGACGTGCCGATCCTCGGCAACCTGTTCCGCAGCCGCGAATTCCGCCGTGGTGAAACCGAGTTGGTGATCGTTGTCACCCCCTATCTGGTGAAGCCGGTGGATGCCAAAGACATCAAGCTGCCGACTGATGGCTATCGTTCGGCCAGCGAGTTCCAGCAGCTGCTTGGCTTCCAGGACAACGCCGGCCGTTCGGGCGAACAGCGCCCCGGACCGACCTCGTCGAACTCCGATGCGCCGATGCCCAAGGTGAGCGAGGCTGATCCGGCCGCGATCCTCCCGACGCAGCCGGAAAAGCCGCGCCGCGCCGACAAGAAAACCCGCAAGGACGAACGCGAGGCCAATGCAGCGGCCCCGGGTTTCAGCCTCTAACGTGAGAAAGGTGAAAACGATGCCTCTTGCAGGACACACAAAGCTGGCGAAACTGCCAGTCATCGCTCTCTCGCTCACGCTTGGCCTTGGCCTGGCGGGATGCGTGGGGATGCCCACCAACACCTCGCTTTACAGCACCAAGCAGGCGGTGGTGGAACGCACCAACTTCACGCTGGATGTGACCACAACCTCTGCGGGCCTGCCGATTTCGGAACAACAGCGTCTGAATGGCTGGTTTGAAACGATGGACCTGCGTTACGGTGATCGGATCGCGCTTGAAAACCCCGGCCAAAACCCGGCGGTGACCAATGCGGTGCGTGATCTGGCGGGTCGCTATGGTCTGATGATCAGCGACACCGCCCCTGTGACCAGCGGCTTTATCGAACCTGGCCAGGCACGCGTGGTGATCACCCGTGCAAGCGCTTCGGTCCCGGGTTGCCCCGATTGGTCTGCCCATAGCGATGCCAACTACAACGGTGCCACCAGCCCCGGCTTTGGTTGCGCAGTGAACAGCAACCTGGCTGCCATGGTCGCCGATCCGCAAGATCTGCTGGAAGGCAAGAAGGGTTCAAGCGAGACGATTATCGCCACTTCGAACAAGGCGATTTCAACCTATCGTGAAACGGCTCCGACTGGTGCTGGTGGGCTGCAGGAAGCAGCGACCGGCGGCGGCGGCGGCGGCGGAGGAAACTGAACCATGAACGCTCCCTGGAAATCGGGCTTGCCCGGCAATCGCGATCCTTTCGCTGCCTATATCTGCGATGACAACGCGCTGGACGTGATCCGTCCGGTGGTGATCGAACTGGGCTGGCAGCCTGAAAAGTGCAACAAGGGTGGTCTGCGCAACGGCGTGCAATCGCTGTCAGTCAGCGCCAGCCCGGCGATCCTGATGGTTGACCTGTCGGAATGCGGCGACCCGCTGAACGATATCAACGCGCTGGCCGAAGTATGCGAACCGGGCACGGTGGTGATTGCCATCGGTCAGGTCAACGATGTGCGCTTGTACCGCGATCTATTGTCCAGCGGGATCCATGATTACCTGCTCAAGCCGTTGTCGGCGCAGCAGGTGCACGATGCGCTCAACCAGGCGCTGGCTGTGTTCATGACCCCCAAGGCAGGCGATGCTGATGCTGCCAAGCGTCACATTTCGACCGCAGTGGTCGGAACGCGCGGCGGCACGGGTGCATCAACACTGGCGACGTCGCTGGCATGGCTGTTCGCCGAACAGCACAAATCGCCGACCGCACTGCTCGATCTCGACGTGCATTTCGGAACTGGCGCGCTGGCGCTTGATCTGGAACCGGGCCGCGGCCTGACCGACGCGATCGAGAACCCCAGCCGGATCGATCCGTTGTTCATCGAACGCGCGATGGTTCGGGCTGGCGACAATCTGTCGATCCTGTCGGCCGAAGCGCCGATCAGCCAGCCGTTGATGACCGACGGGGCCGCCTTTGTGCAGCTGGAAAACGAATTCCGGCAGGCCTTCGAAATGACGGTGATCGATCTGCCGCGCAATATGCTGATCAATTTTCCGCAACTGCTGGCTGACGTCAATCTGGTGGTGCTGACCTGCGAACTGACGCTGGCATCGGCGCGCGATACGATCCGCATCCTGTCGTGGCTGAAAAGCAACGCCAGCCATGCGCATCCGATGATCGTGGCCAACAAGGTGCAGGCAAACGTTGCTGAAATCAGCCGGTCTGATTTTGAAGCGTCGATCGAACGCCGGGTCGATTTCATGGTGCCTTATGACGTCAAGGCGGCCTCGAACGCGGCCAAGTTGGGTCAGGTGTTCGTCGATGCCAATCGGTCGAGCAAGGCCACGGCCGCGATCCGTCAGATTGCAGAGCGCGTGATGGGCGTGAGCACCGACGACATGGCGTCGCTTGGTGAAGAGAAGAAATCGCTACTCGGCGGCTTCGACTTCAAGTCGCTGCTCGCCAAGAAGTCGAAGAACCCGGCCGAAGTGGCCGAATAAGCAGACCGCCGCGCACGGCATGGGGTGCAATGCCACCCCTGCCGCGCGCGGGCCGGCCCCGGAACGCGGACCGCCACATTCAGGCGGGTCAAGGCAGGACACATAGCCATGGACTTTTTCCAAACCCTGCTCATTACGGTGGTGATTTTCGCCGTGCTGGTCGTCGGCTATCTGGTGGCGTCCGGATCAGGCGTGATCAAAGCGCAGAAGCGGCGCGTGCAGGCACTGCGCTATCGCCATTCTGAAAGCCTCGACGCCAAGGTTGACGCGCAGTTCCGGCGCGCCGTTGCGGCCCGCAAGCCCAAGACTTTCAAGGTGAAAGGTTCCGGCTCGCGCACCGAAGCGCTCGCTGCGCGGCTTGACCGGACCGGCAAAGGCTGGACCATCACCCAGTATGTCTACACCACTGTCGGCCTGATTCTGGGAATCGCGGTGCTGGTGTTTATCTTTTCCAGGGCACCATTGCTGTCGCTTGGCGTCGGCCTAGTGGTTGGCGCAGGCGTGCCGCACATGTGGGTCGGCCGCCTGATCAACAAACGCACAAATGCCTTCATCACCAAATTTCCTGACGGCATCGACCTGCTGGTGCGCGGTCTGCGCTCAGGCCTTCCGGTGACCGAAACGCTCGGCATTGTGGCCACCGAAGTGCCCGGCCCGGTCGGTTATGAATTCAAGACGGTGATCGATCGCATCAAGGTGGGCAAAACCATGGAAGATGCGTTGCAGGACACAGCCGACCGGTTGGCAATCCCGGAATTCAACTTCTTCACGATCACACTGGCAATTCAGCGCGAAACGGGGGGCAACCTTGCCGAAACGCTGTCGAACCTGGGCGAAGTGCTGCGCAAACGCGCACAGATGAAGCTGAAGATCCGCGCGATGAGTTCGGAATCCAAGGCCTCGGCCTATATCGTGGGCGCCTTGCCGTTCATCGTGTTCGGGCTGATCTCCTACATCAACCCAACCTATATGGGCGGCTTCTTCACCGATGATCGCCTGATCGTTGCCGGCCTTGGTGCCGGAGTGTGGATGGGCATTGGCGTGTTCATCATGGCCAAAATGGTCAACTTTGAAATCTGACGCCGGGGGTATCTGAACCATGATCGACCAACCCACTGGCCCGACGCTGCTTGGTTTCGACGTTATCGTCGTCGGTACCCTGATGGCAGGACTTGCTGCCTTTGCAGTGATGCTGGCCATTTATGCCGCAGTCACAATCCGCGATCCGATGGCCAAGCGTGTCAAGGCACTCGAAGCGCGGCGCGAACAGCTCAAGGCCGGAATCATCGTCTCAGGGGCCAAGAAACGCACCACGCTGGTGCGCCGCACTGACACCACCGACAAGGTGAAGGACAGCCTTGGCAAGATGAATATCCTGCAGGATAGCCAGATCAAGGTTGTCCAGCAGAAGATGGCTTATGCCGGTTTCCGCAACAAGGAACTGGCGGTGCTGATCATCGGCATGCGCGCAATTATGCCGATCGTGCTGGGCGGGCTGGCAGGCTTGCTGATTTATGGCGTTGAATTATGGCCTGATCTTGGAGCGTTCAAGCGGCTTTTCATCTTCGCAGGCATCGTGTTCCTCAGCTACAAGGGGCCGGAACTCTACATCGGCAACCTGGCAACCAAGCGCACCAAGGAAATCCAGAAGGGCCTGCCAGACGCGCTCGATCTGCTGGTGATCTGCGCTGAAGCCGGCCTTACCGTCGATGCCGCGTTCAACCGCGTCGCCAAGGAACTGGGCCGCGCCTATCCCGAGCTGGGCGATGAATTCGCGCTCACTGCGATTGAACTGAGCTTCCTCAATGAACGCAAGATCGCGTTCAACAACCTTGCCTACCGCGTCAATCTCGAAGCGGTGAAGGGCGTGGTGACAACGATGGTCCAGACCGAACGGTACGGCACCCCGCTGGCCAGCGCATTGCGAGTGCTGTCGGCGGAGTTCCGCAACGAACGCATGATGCGCGCCGAAGAAAAGGCCGCGCGTCTGCCGGCGATCATGACCATCCCGCTGATCATGTTCATTCTGCCGACCCTGTTTGTGGTTATTCTTGGCCCGGCAGCCTGTTCGATCTCGGACAACCTGATCAAAAACTAACCGGCCTTGCGGCCACCACCTTACTGCGACACCGCCGCGCGGGCCAACTGGTCCGCGCGGCTTCGCATTTGCGCGAGCAGTTGGCGGAGCATTGCCTCCTCCCCCGGGGCCAGCTCAGCCAGCAATTCGCGCTCGGTCGCGCGCGCCAGTGGCATCACTTCGGCGTGGATCGCCCTGCCCTCACCCGTCAGTTCAAGCAGGTGCGAGCGGCCATCGCCGGGATTGGGCACCCGCGCAATCAGCCCGCGTTCCTCCAACACCTTGACTGCGCGGTTGACCGCGACCTTGTCCATCACCGTGGCCGCCGTCAGATCGCGCTGGGTCATGGTTCCCGCATCCCCCAGCACCGCCATCACCCGCCATTCGGGGATCTTGAGCGCAAAGCGCTTGCGATACCGCTCAGCAATCAGGCTGCTTACCGCGTTGGAGGCAACCGACAGCTGATAGGGCAGAAACCCAGCCAGCTGGCCAAGATCGTCATGCGCCGCGCCGTCATCATTCATAGGGGCGCGCGTCCCACCACGGGTAGAAATCGGGCATGTCGGCGCTGACCTTGCCAGGATAGACCGGGCGGCGTTTGTCGAGGAAGCTGGCAATGCCTTCCTTGGCATCAGCGCCCCGGGACAAGCGGTAGATCGCGCGGCTATCGATCTTGTGCGCTTCCATCGGATGGTCAGCCGACGCCAGCCGCCACATCATCGCCCGCGTCATCGCCACCGAAATCGCCGAGGTGTTTTCGGCAATCTCAAGCGCGAGGGTCTTGGCTGCGTGCAGCAGATCCTCGGGTGCATGAACCGACCGCACCAGCCCGCCCGCCTTGGCCTCAGCCGCGTCGAACACCCGGCCAGTGTAGCACCATTCGAGCGCCTGAGAGATGCCGACGATGCGCGGCAGGAACCAGCTCGACGCTGCCTCGGGCACGATCCCGCGCCGGGCAAAGACAAAGCCGTAACGCGCGGTTTCACTGGCGAGACGCATGTCCATCGCCAGCTGCATCGTCGCACCGACACCCACGGCAACACCATTGCAGGCGCTGATCAGCGGTTTTTTGCTTTCAAACAGCCGCAGCGTCAGCAATCCCCCGCCATCGCGCACGCGGCTGTCGGACAGGTCATCGACCTGCGTGGGATCGGAAAAGACATGCCCTCCCCCTTCCGGCGTCAGGTCAGCCCCGGCGCAAAACGCCCGTTCCCCCGCGCCCGTAAAAATCACCGCGCGCACCGCATCATCGGCGTCTATGTCATCCATCGCCGCCATGATCTCTTCGCCCATGGTGCGGGTATAGGCGTTCATCTTGTCGGGACGATTGAGCGTAATGGTGGCGATGCCATCGGACTTGGCGACGATGATCTGGGTGTATTGGGTCATGCAGGCTCTCTCTCGATCAGGGCCTCAGCGCCCTTGTTGGAGCCGTATGAGACACTGTCCAGGACACGAAAACAAGCCTCGCCGCAGTGCGCATTTTTGGCAGGGGCGCGCAGGACAAAAGGCGCAGCTTCAGAACGCGCCATCGCCCAGCAGATCGCCATCGACCCGCTGACCGTAATAATCGCCATCCTTGTGAAACTGCACGCGCGCTTGTTCGATGGTGCCGGTCTGGCGCGGATCACGGGGACGCTCGCGGCTGGTGATGAAAGCCGCAACATCCCACGCCTGCAGATCGGTCAGAGTGCCGCCATTGCCAAAGGGCATGTTGGCCTTGACGAAGCCTGCCGCGTTGGCCGTTTTCGACATGCCCGCACCCCAGTTGAACGAAGCCGGGCCCCATAGCGGCGGAAAGGCATAGGTGCCGTCGGCGTTCTTCATGCCTTCGCCGTTCTCGCCGTGGCAGACCAGGCACTGTTCCTGATAGACCGCCCGCCCGCGCTCCGGGTCGATGCCCCCGGCGGGCATGTCGAGCTTCAGGAAACCACGCCCCGGGATTTCGGTGCGAATCGGCAGGCCAGTGGCGAGCCAGGCGAAATAGGTTTCGAGATCGCGGTAGATATCATCGCCATAGGGCGGCGGCGCCCCTGCGGGTGAGGCCTGCGCGTTCATAGAATAGACGAAGCAGCCCCGGATGCGGTCTTCCATCGTGTTGATGGAATCATTCTTGGTCCGGTAGGCAGGGTACATCCCCCAAGCGGCCCACATCGGCGAGGCATTGGCGGTGCGCCCGGCATCAAGGTGGCAGTTGCCGCAAGTGAGGCTGCTGCCAACATAGGGGCGTGCATATTCGCCCGTATGCAGGAACAGGTCCCGCCCGCGCCGGATCGCGTCGCCTTCCGGGCCTTCTGGGATACTCGCATCGTCCGGCGGCTGGAACCCGGCAGACACGACCGCTGCAGACGATGCCGGTGCGGGCGTATCCGCTGGCGGGGTCGCAGGGGATCGCAGGAGGAACACCACCAGTCCCGCAACGACCGCCGCCAGCAACGCCAGCATTGCGATGGTTAGACGCGAGGTCATGCGATGTTCCTCCGTGTTTCCTTAACGCGGCATCATACAGCCACCGCGAAGGATTAGCGAGGTGCCATCCGGATGCCGCCGTCCAGCCGCACGTCTTCCCCGTTGAAATAGCCGGTTTCGATCATGGTCATGGCCAGCTTGGCATATTCCACCGGCATCCCCAGACGCTTGGGGAACGGCACCGAAGCCGCCAGCGCATCGCGCACGTTTTGCGGCGCAGCGGCCAGCAGCGGGGTGTCGAAGATACCGGGCAGGATGGTGTTGACGCGGATGCCTTCGTTCATCAGGTCGCGCGCGATCGGCAGGGTCATGCCGATCACCCCGGCCTTTGATGCCGCATAGGCCGCCTGACCGATCTGCCCATCTTCGCCAGCGACCGAAGCGGTGTTGACGATCGCACCGCGCTCACCATTCTCATCGATCGGGTCAAGCGTCAGCATCCCGGCGGCCGATTTGGCGATGCAGCGGAAGGTGCCGATCAGGTTCACCTGAATGACGAAATCGAATGCCGAGACGGGGAAGTGCTTGATCGATCCGTCTTCCTTCGAACGGCTGGCGGTCTTGATCGCATTGCCGATCCCGGCACAGTTTACCAGAATGCGCTCCTGCCCGTGCGCAGCACGGGCCTTGGCAAAACCGGCGTCGACATCATCATCGCTGGTCACGTTGACCATGCAGAACACTCCGCCGATTTCGGCGGCGAGCGCTTCGCCTTTTTCGGCGTTCATGTCGAAGATCGCGACCTTGGCGCCCTTTGCTGCCAGCGCACGCGCCGTTGCTGCGCCGAGGCCTGATGCACCGCCAGTGACGACGGCGGGGGTGTTGGCTGAAACTTCCATTATTCTCTCCTGATATTCAAATGGGGCGAGACGCTCAAAGGCTCTCGATAATCGTGACGTTGGCGACGCCGCCGCCTTCGCACATGGTCTGGAGGCCGTATTTCTTCCCGTGACGCTTCAATGCGTGGACCAGCGTGGCCATCAGTTTGGTGCCCGAAGCACCCAGCGGGTGGCCCAGGGCAATCGCGCCGCCATGGACATTAAGCTTGTCCGGATCAGCGCCGGTGTGCTTGAGCCATGCCAGCGGCACGCTCGCAAACGCCTCGTTCACTTCGTACAGATCGATATCGGCCATGCTCATCCCGGCGCGCTGCAAGGCGCGGTCGGTCGCGAACAGCGGTTCTTCGAGCATGATCACCGGATCGCCCGCGGTTACGGTGAGGTTGTGAATCCGCGCCAGCGGCGTGAGGCCATAGCGCTTCAGCGCGGCCTCGCTGACCACCAGCACCGCCGACGACCCATCGCAGATCTGGCTGGCTGAAGCTGCCGTGATTGCCCCATCGGGCGAAAGCAGCTTGACCCCGGCGATGCCTTCGAGCGTCGCATCAAAGCGGATGCCTTCATCGATCATGTGCTGCGCAGCACCTTCGGCGGTTTCGATTTCGACAGCGACAATCTCGCGCTCGAACGCGCCAGCATTGGTCGCGGCGATCGCCTTCTGATGGCTTTCGAAAGCAAACCGGTCGAGATCATCCTTGGTAAAGCCGTGCTTCTTGACGATCATCTCCGCGCCCATGAACTGGCTGAAATTGATGCCGGGGAA
>JANQTR010000256.1:0-28809 GCA_030731635.1 Erythrobacter sp.
CAGGTCCTGCGCATTGAGATTGCCCGAAGCGATGTTGACGGAGAACTGGCCCGCCACATTGGCCGCATTCGCCAGGTTGGACCCGCTGGCATTGGCCGTCAGATTCACAGTCACGGCAGTGATGTCCGCGGGGCTATCATCACCGATGCGCAGCGCCGCGAAGCCGCCTCGGCTGCTGCCGTCAAGCCCGGTTACGGCATCGGCGCTGATCTGGATCAGGTCGGCGCTGACGCGCGATGAGCCATTGACCTGAACCTCTGCTGCGTTGCTGCGGGCCGTTGCGCCAGTGCCGAAATCAGCAAAGGCCAGCGTTTCTACGAACAGCTGATCTACTGTAAGATCGGAATTGGTTATTTCCAACTCAACGAGCGCGCTGGTGGCATTGCCCGTAAGATCACCGCTGCCGCCGCGCGCCTGAGTTTGCAATCGCAGGATGCCCGCGCTGGTCTGGCTGGCGGCCACTGTCAGCGACGAATCTATGATTCTTAAAGAAACTTCATTGAAATCGGTCAACGCTTCGCCGCCAGTGCCGCCAGCATCGCTGCCACCATCGCCGCCTGTGGCATTGGCCGAAATGACGATTTCACCGACCAAACTGACGATCGAACCGGAAATATTGACGTCGAGCGGGCTGACGGTGGCGCTGCCGCCTTGCCCGGTCAGACTGGTGGCGCTGCCGCCAACCGCGCTCGGATTAATCCGCAGGAAGCCGCCGGACAGGTTCGTGTTGGTCAGCGAGAAGAGAGTGAGCGCGCCCTGCGCGTTTCCGCCCGCGATCGCACCATTGCCACCGGTAGAGGCGCCGCCCAACGTAATCCCGGCTGCACCCTGCGCATCAGGTGTAAAGGTAATGGTTGAGTCATTGGCATTGAAGATGATGACGCCGGATTCGCCGTTGCTGAAGACATCGCCGCCACGATTGCCGTCACCACCGGTCGATTGGTCGTTCAGACCCAACACCCCGATGATATTCAGCGTGCCGCCATTAAGTTCGACCAGGTTACGGCCGCCAATGGCATCACCGCCATCGCCGCTGCCTGACCCATCGCCGCCTTCACCGCCGGAAAGCCCGCCAACCAGCGCGAGGGTCGCCTCGCCGCCATTGAGCACGCGGATGCTGCGCATGCCGCCAAAGGCATCACCGCCGGTGACATTGCTGGTCGACAAAAGGCTTGATCCGCCTTCCGAAAATACCGTGAACAGTGTCTCGCCCATCACGATGCTGGAGCCGGTGCCGTCGGCCTCGATATCGGCGCGGCCGCCAAAGCCGTCTCCGCCCCTGCCGCCATCCACGCTGGATCCGCCGCCGAAGCCGCTGGCGATCAGCCTGATCAGTCCGACGCTATCGGGATCATTGATCGGATTGGCGGGAAGCACGATGCTGCCGCCCTGACGCGCAAGCACACCGATGTTGCCGCCAATGCCATCGCCGCCTGCGCCGCTGCCACCATTGCTAGCCCCGCCAATGCCGAGTGCTGCGAGTATCGCGCCGTCGCCATTGGCTGGCCCGCTGAACTGAACGGGCGTGTTGCGTTCGATAATGATCTCGCTTCCACTGCCGAAGCTGCGCAGTTCGGCAGTTCCGCCCACGCCTACGCCGCCGTCGCCGCCCACAGTCGTGTCATCAAATTCTGGATTGGCCTCGCCGCCGAGACCGCTGGCAGTGACCTGCAAGCTTCCTAGTCGGATCAGGCCCCCACCCTGAGCCTGAACATATGCCGTGCCACCGGTACCGCGGCCGCCCAAGTTGCCGAAATCTGCAATGCCGCCGAAGCCACTGGCCTCGATTGCGGCATTGCCGGTGATGACCGCAATGCCCGGTGTCGCGGCATCTTCAATCTCGATGAAGGCGCGTCCACCCGTGCCGTCCGCACCTGGCCCATCGAAAGATATGCCGCCGGTGCCATTCGCGGTAAGATTGACGTCGCCGTCAACCGTCAGGTCGATGCCGTCAAGGCGGATAAAGGAGTCGCCACCGAACCCTGCGCCCCCAGGGAAGCCTTCTCCGCCAATGCCGAATGTCCGGGCGTTAATCGAGCCGAGGGTGGCTGTGCCGCCAAGCCCACCACTAAGCGAGGCTTCACCGCCCGTACCGACGCCGCCCGTGCTTCCGGCACCGCCAATCCCATTGGCCAACAGGTCCACGCCGCTGGCGGTCACATCGCCCGCCTGCACGCTCAATATGGCGCGCCCTCCAGTGCCGTCGCCCCCTTCGCCGGAGGGGAAATCTCCCGTCGAAAAGCCGCCCCGGCCGCCAAAGCCGTCAGCAATGACTGACAGCGATCCGAAATTCGCCCGGCCCTGACCGAGCGAGCCGTCAGTTCCGAACAGCAAAAGCCCAGAGGCCGCCACCCCGCCAAAGCCGTCGCCGCCAAGCCCACCATCCTGGGTGGAGCTTCCAAAACCGCCGTTGCCGCCCGTACCCACCGCGTTGACGATGGCAGAACCGCCTACCTCAATGCTGCCGTTGTCGCCGCCAGCCAAAAGATAGGCGCCGCTGTTGAAATTGGCGTCAGCCTGGTTGGGAACAGCCGCATCGCCGCCATACCCGATCCCGCCCATGCCAGCTTGGACGCCCGCTCCATCATCAGCTTGCCCGCCCCTGCCACCAAACCCGTTCGCGATAACCAGCGCGTCGAGCGCGATCGACAGCGCAGCGGTTTCATTAAGGGTGCCGTTTGCCTGGAAGAAGGCATTGCCCCCGCGGCCAACACCTCCGGTGCCGCCAAACCCGATCGAGGCATCGCCGCCAGTCGCTGAAGTCAGCGCTGTGGCCGAGCCCAGAAGGTTGATCGTGCCGGTGATGGCATTGGCCCCGGCAACGCCGCCAAAGGCATCGCCCCCATCAAAGCCATCGCCCGCCATGGCCGTGGCATCGGCGGTGAAATCACCACCAACGGTGATCGCACCGCCCCCGAGGGTGCGTGCGCGCGCAGCTCCGCCCAGCGCATTGCCGCCAGCACCGCCGCCATTGTTCCCGCCTTGCGCAGTTGCCAGCAGGACAAGGCCGCCTTCGATGGTGATCGTGCCCGCGCTATCGATCGAAACTGCCGCTTCGCCTGCATCCGCCAGCGCGCCGCCGGTTGATGCATTGACCCCGCCCGCAACGGCGTTGGCCGAGGCTGACAGATTGCCGCCAACACTCAACGTGCCGCCGCCGTCAAAGATGCTGATCAACGCGCTCCCGCCAAAGGCGTCAGACACGGTCGAAGGACTGAAGGTATCGCCCTCGGCGCCAAACGCGCGCGCTGTCAGCGTCACGTCCTGACCAACCGAGACATTGCCGCCCTGGATCGCGAAGAACTGCGCCAACCCGCCGCGCGCTTCGGCCCCGGTGACAATCCCGCCCAGCGTGGAGCCAAAGGCATCGGCGCGGATCGTGGCATTGCCGTCGATCGTCAAGCTGCCGCCGGTCGACCCGATCAACGCCTGTCCGCCGCGCGCGATGCCGCCGATGAGGTTGATGTCGTCGGCCCCGGCAAACGCCTCAGCAGTCACCAGCGCATTGCCATTGATCGTAATCATGCCGCCGCCAAAAGCGTCGATAAAGGCGGTGCCGCCTTGCGCATTGATCGCGTCGAGCGTTTGCAAACTTGAGCTGACCACGCCGTAATCGCGCGCATCGACCAGCACATCGCCGGTGATCGTCAGGCTCTGGCCATTGCTGGCCGTCAGTTCGGACCGTTCGCGGCCAACCATGATCAGGTTGCCGATGATCGAACTGGCGCGGTTGATCGTGGTCACCTGCGTGCGGTGGGTGCCGATCGCCAGAATGCTGCTGGTGGCATCGAAGTCTTCAAGGAAGATGTCGGCACGGGTGGTCGACAATTCGGAACCATCGTTGAACACAGCATCGATCCCGTCGCTAATCGATCCGCCATCAACCGTGCGCCCGAACACGTTGTAATTGGCCGACAGGATGATCTCACCATTGACGATGCCCGCGCTTTGCGCCGGATCGAAGCCGAGATTGCCGCGGAAAATCATGCTGATCGGGTCCGCCGAAGCGCGCGCCACAGCGTAGAGAATGTGGTTGTCTCCCGCCCCGGTGCTCGATGGGCCGCCCACCGTGCCCCCCAACTCCACCACGGTGCCGCCGGCTGCGGTGCCGACCGGGATCGAGATATTGAACAATCCGTTCGAAACCGACAGGTTCACCACCTCGCCCGCGACATAGGCATGGCTGCCATTGACCCGCGCCGTGCCGAGCATCTGCACATCTGCGGCGACCACCGCAAAGAACGAATTTTCCGCAAGGGCCGAAATCTGCGCGCCGGGATTGATCTGGATGCGCGCGGTCGAACCGGGCGTGGCCGCGAGGTTGAGGTTGCCGCCATTGGCGAAATTGGCAAAGCTGGCTGGCGATGTATCCAGCGTAGTCAGCAGCAGGCTGCCGACATCAAACGTGGCTGTGCTGCCAATCAGTAGTCCGGTGGGCGAATAGAACGCTACAAACCCGCCCGCCATCTGTGCGCCGGTGGCAGGGTTGGTGATGCGCGAAATCACATTGCCGTTGATGACCGCGATATCATTGTTGCTGGATGGCAGGATTCGGTTGAGGACGGCGAAATCGGGCTGCTGGCTCGCCCGGAACAGCAGCGTATTGTTCGCCGGCAGATAGGTTAGCGCACCGCCGCCCGATTGTTCGAACGGTTGCCAATTGATGACGGCCGTCGGCGAAAAGACATCCACCGTTGTCTGACCGGCGGTGCCATTGTCGATGAAGGCTGCGCCGTCGACGACCGTACCTCCAGCATTCACCCCCTGCGCATCGGCGCGTTGCGGCGCAAACATCATTGCCAACGCCAACGCCGCGCTGCCGCAACCAAGCATCAGGCGGGTTCTGTCTGGGCGAGCTTGGCGGTTCCGGATCGGATAGGTCATTTCAATATCTCCACGGGAACAAACGGGCGGTCAGTGTGAACATCAACCTGACATCGCCCCGGCTGGCGGCCAGATCAGGGCGTTCCAGCGGCACGGCAATCAAGACATCGCTTTGTAGGCCCGATCCCCAGGCCATCCGCACGCCCCCGCCCGCTGACCATAACCGGTCGGGATTGGTCGCGCGGCGGCTGGGATCTTCGTTCCAGACAAACGCCACATCGCTGAACAGATAGGGCTGGAAGGCAAACCCGGTCACGGTTGCGGGCACCAGCGAGCCATAGCGCAGCTCAAACGCGGACAAGATCCCGCTATCGCCCAGCACTGCGCCCGGATCATAACCGCGCCCAATCGAAAAACTGCCAGCGGCGATTTCCTCGAATGCGGGCAAGGCATCGCTGGTCAGCTGCGCCTGCGTTTCCAGCGCGAAGGCCAACAGCGGGGTAGGGCGATATTCCAGATCGGCATTGAGCCTGACCAACAGCGGGGTAGGGTCCGCCTCAATCCGGCTGGGCGGCGTCATGCCCCCAAGCAGGCAGCCGAGCAGGTTCGCGCGGCAATCAGGGCTGGCATCAAACACATCCAGACCCTGGCGCGCCTCAAACCCATAACGCAGTCGCAGCTTTGGTTCGAACGGGCTGTATCCCCCGGCGCGCAGCACTGACTGCTGATCAGTCCATTCGCCGGCCACCCGCGCAAACACCATTCGCACCCGGTCTTCGGTCAGGCCGAAATTGTTGATATCAACCTGCTGATCGGCATAATCGAACCCGGCATCAGCGTACAGGCTGTGACGCCTTGTGCGCAGCAGCGGATAGCTGGCATAAATGCTGGCAAAATATGTCTCAGCCTCGACATCGAACCCGGGCAAGGCGGTCGACGGATTGGCGGTGCTATAGGTGAACTGCCCGCCCAGCCGCAGCCCTTCGCTGCCGACGCGGAAATCATGGCCGACCTGCACCGTGTGCTGTTCAGCAAAATCGAGCGTGCTGAACAGGGCCACCGTGGTGCGATCGCCCAGCCCGGTAACATCGTAAATTTCGCCGCGCAGCACCCCGCCAAAACGGCCGAGCGCCTCTGAACCGAAATTTTGCACGTTGAAATCGATGATCCCGCGCTGCCGCAGCACCGCCACTTCGCCCACCAGATCGCCTGGCGCGCCACCCGCCGCCGGACGTAGCGACAGGCGCACATCCATCCCCGGCAGATCATCAGCCAACAGCAGATAACGTTCGGCCGTGTTGGTGTTGAAAACATCTTGCCGAGTCAGTTTTTCCAGATAGCCCGCCACCAGTGCCTCTGACGCGCCGGCATCACCGCGCACGCGCACCGTAGTCAGCCGCCCGAACACCACATTGAAATCGGGAATGCCGTCAGACAGGCTCTGTTCGGGAATTTCGACCGTGGCGAGATAACCCTGCCGCCGCAGCAGCGCGTTGGCCTCCGCCCGGATATCGCACAGCACCGATACTGGCAGCTCGCGCCCCTTGTAATCAGCCCAGGCTGCATCAAGTGACAAGCCCGGCACCCGCTCCAACCCGTTGAACTGGGCCCCGCCCACGGTGAAGCGGATATCAGCGAATTCAGGCCGGTCCAACGCGCAGGGCGCACGTTCGAAATCGCCGTCCACGGTCAGGGTCACGCTGCGGTCGTCGCGGCGCGGTTCGGGCGGGATCAGATCGCTGCGGTTGGGCGGAGTGATGACCGGTTGCTGCACCTGCGCCTGTACAGCGGCGGGCAGGGCCAGACCGATCAGGCCAGCCCCCAGCGCCGCAGCCGGGATCGCTGCCGAAATTGCCGCACGGGCAGCCGCAAGGCCTTGCCGCGGCGACAATGAACTTTGGGCAGGCCGCGCGCATTGCGGGCCAAAAAGCAGGCTAAGCAGAGTATGCCGCAAGGTTCCCCCCTAAACGGTTTTGCCCAGACTGCGCCTATGTGCAGCCCGTGACCATTCGCTAGTTCCATCAGTTTTCGAGCGTTCAGCGCTTAAGCGCCGTTATCCGCATCACAACCAGCGACCCCTTGATGGCGATCAAACTACTCTCACCTACCCCAAACACAAGCACGCAAACGACCTGACGCCCGGCTGAAGGCACTTTGTCGCATTTGCACAAAAGCCTGCGCTGTAAACGCGGTTCAATTGCCCGCGGCGAGCATCACCTTTGACGATGCGGCCGACACTGCGCCTTGCGCTGCCGTCAGCTTGGCCGGGCGGGTGGCCGTCGGATAGGCCTGAGCCAGCACGGCAAGCGCTTCGGTGATGTGCGTGTAGAGCGCAGGGTTATCGGCCTTGATCGCCGCACCCGAGGTGGCAAACACGCCTTTGGCGACCGCAGCAAAGCCATATCCATCGAGATAAGGCTCGTAGCGATCATCTTTGGCGCTAGCGCGATACATCGTGCTCGACCGTTCGATCATGTCGGCGATAACGCCTGCGGCCACCTTGGCAGCCGGCGTATCGCTTTTGGGAGCCTTGTTGGCAGCCCCGCGCAGCGCAACGATAATCGCGTCGTAATGCTTGCCAACCTCGGCAACGCTTTTGCCTTCGGCGGCAGCGGTTGCGGCATCGGTCAACAGCGGCTTGAAATCGGCAACCCCGAGCTTGGCGAAAACCGGGTCCATTTCCACCAGCACTTCCGACACAGGGTGCGCAAACATTTCGGTTGCCGCATCCTTCTTGCCGGCCTGATAGGCATCGCGCGCGGCAATCACATGGGCTTCGGCCACCGCCAGCGCGATTCCATAGGCAACCGGATCGGTGGCCGCGTCAGCCACCGCCACGCCGCCTTCGCCTTCACCGCCTGGTTCTGCTGCTGCTGCGCTGGGGCCGCTTTCACCGGCACCGGCACCACCTTCGCCCTCACCAGCCGCTGCGCCGCTTTCGCCCGGCGCGGCAGCTTCGGTCTTGGCGCCCTCTCCCGCTTCGCCGCCGCACGCTGTCAGCATTCCGCCCGCCAGCGCCGTGCCGAGACCGAGCTGTGTCCAAAGCTTGAGCGTGCTGTTCATCGCAGAAAGTGTCCCTTGGGGTAATGAGCCTGTTGAAAACAGCTCATGGCGGAAATGATAATCATTCGCAAGAACTGATTGCAGCGTGATCTTCACCTGCGTGCAAAAGCCGTTCGTCGATCCGGCAAATTCCACCTTTTCATGGGACAGCGATGTGGCCTAACAGCCCCCATCCGCCCATGCAGGGCAAGATCACGCCCGCCGCCCCGCACGATTCCGGGCGTGGCGCCAGATAAAGGACGTCGCCATGAAGAATTTCCTGCTCACTGGGGCCAGCGCCCTGATGCTGTCCATGCCCGCAGCCGCGCTCGCAGACGAAGGGATGTGGCTGCCAAGCCAGACCGGCGCGATTGCCGATGCGATGAAGGAGGCCGGGCTTGAACTTGATCCGACCACGCTCGGCGACCTCAATCGCCCGCCGCTGACCGCGATTGCCTCGCTGGGTGGATGTTCGGCGGCGTTCCTCTCGCCGCAAGGTCTGGTTGCCACCAACCACCACTGTGTTGCCGGATCGCTGCAATATAATTCCTCGCCCGAAGCCGATTACCTCACCAACGGCTTTCTTGCCGCCACGCTGGAAGACGAATTGCCCGCCGCGCCCGGCAGCCGTATCTATGTGATTGAGGATTTGCGCGATGTGTCGGCAGCCATGCTCAAGGGCGCAAGCACGCTCGAAGGCCGCGCCCGCTATGACCGTTTGCAGGCCAACCGCACCGCTTTGATCGAAGCGTGCGAGAAACAGGCTAACCGCCGCTGCGATGTGCGTCCGTATTTTGGCGGACAGCAATATTGGTTGCAGCAACAGCTGGAAATCAAGGACGTGCGGCTGGTTTATGCCCCCGCAGCCGGAGTCGGCAACTTCGGCGGTGAAAAGGACAACTGGCAGTGGCCGCGCCACACCGGCGACTTCTCGTTCTACCGCGCTTACGTCGCGCCCGATGGCTCGTCGGCGCCGTTCGCCAAAGATAACGTGCCGTTCAAGCCCAAGGCCTTCCTTCCGATTGCCAAAGACGGCGTGAAGGACGGCGACTTCATCATGGTCGCTGGTTTCCCCGGCACCACCGAACGTCTGCGGACGGCGGAAGAAGCGCGGTTCTATTACGAAGAACTCTATCCTTATCAGCAGAAGATGCTGACCGACTATGGCAACCTGATCGACGCGCTGACGGCTGGCGATCAGGCCGCGACCATCGCCTATGCCGCAACGTTGCAGGGCATCGAGAATTACGAGAAGAAAATCGCCGGGCAATTGGCCGGGGCGGACGCGATTTCGCTGATCGACAAGAAAGCGGTTGAGGAAGCGGCGTTCCGCGCCTGGGTCGATGCCGATCCCAAGCGGCAGGCGCAATATGGCCCGGCCTTGGCCGAGCTCGACCGATTGGTGACGACCGGCAATGCTGCAGCACTGGCCGATGCCAAGCGCGGGATGTTGGGTCGCGGACAGCTTTATGGCGCGGCAAGCCGCCTGTATCGCTGGGCCAACGAACAGGCCAAGCCTGACAAAATGCGCGAGCCCGGCTATCAGGAACGGGACCGCGCATTCATGACGCAGGGCATGCAGCGGATCGAGCGGCGCTTTGTCGCCGAAATCGACAAGGCCTTGTGGGAAGACGGCATTGCTGAATACCGCACGCTCGGCGCAGATGATCGCAACAAAAGCTTCGATGCCTTCATGGAAGGCCGCGACCTGGCGTCGTTTTATGCCGCGACCGAGCTGAACGACACAGCCAAGCGGCTCGAATGGATGGGGAAGTCGGTCGCCGACTTCAAAGCGTCGAGCGATCCCTTCATCCAGCTCGCGATCGCCACCTTTGACGAAGCCTTGGCGGGCGAAGCCGAAGACAAGGCACGGTCAGGTGAAGTTCAAAAGGCCCGCTCCAAGGTGATGGAAGCGCGCCTCGCCTATGCCGCGTCGCAAGGCAAGACCATGTATCCCGATGCCAACGGCTCGCTGCGCTTCACCTATGGAAAGGTGACGGGCAAGGCGGTTGATGGGCAGGTCTGGACGCCATTCACCACCGCCGAAGGGATCGTCGCCAAGCATACCGGGCGCGGCGAATTTGATGCGCCTGACAAGATGATCGATCTGATCAAGGCCAAGGATTATGGCCGCTATGTTGCGCCGGAACTGGGCACATTGCCGGTCGATTTCCTGTCCACCGTGGACATCACGAACGGCAATTCGGGTTCTTCGACGCTGAATGCGCGCGGCGAATTTGTCGGCCTTGCTTTTGACGGCACGATCGAAGGCGTTGTGTCGGATTGGATGTATGATCCCAAGATCAACCGCACGATCCACGTCGACAGCCGTTTCATGCTGTGGACGATGGAGAAGGTCGACGGGGCGCAGCGGCTGCTTGAGGAAATGGGCGTCACCGCCGAGTAATGCGCGCTGATTTTGAATAAGTATGCGGCGCGTGGGATTTCCGCGCGCCGCCTGCTAGTAGCTTCCCCATGACAGGTGGGGAGACGAATATGCATGATCTGGTGGTAGTCGATATTGGCGGCACCCATGCGCGTTTTGCCATCGCCAGCATTGGCGCGGACGGGGAGATCAGCCTCGACGACCCCGAAACACTGCACACCGCCGACCATGCCAGTTTTCAGACCGCGTGGGAGGCATTTCGCACCCGCAAGGGCGGCACGTTGCCGCCTGCGGTCAGCATGGCGATTGCAGGGCCGGTGGGCAGCCCCGGCAACCTCAACCCGGTGATCCGCTTTACCAATAATCCGTGGATCATCCGCCCCGCGCTGATCGCTGAAAAATTGGGGGTGGAACGCTTCACCCTCGTCAATGATTTCGCCGCCGTTGCCCATGCCGTGGCGCGCGCTGATGACAGTCAGTTCCTGCATCTCGCCGGGCCAGACACGCCGCTGGGCAGTGATGGCACGATCAGCGTGATCGGCCCCGGCACCGGGCTTGGGGTTGCGCATCTGTGGCGTTCGGGCGCGCACTACCGCGTGCAGGCGACCGAGGGAGGGCATATCGATTTTGCCCCCTTGGACAGCATCGAGGACGCAATCCTTGCCCGCTTGCGCAGCCGTCACAACCGTGTGTCGGTGGAGCGGGTGGTGGCCGGGCCGGGCATCGTCGACATATACCAAGCACTCGCTGCGCTTGAACACCGCAGTGAACCAGAGCGTGACGCGATTGAAATCTGGAACCTCGGCACCAGCGGAGAAGACAGTCTTGCTGCCGCAGCGGTTGACCGGTTCTGCCTTTCGCTGGGATCGGTCGCGGGCGATCTGGCGCTGGCACAGGGTGGCTTTGCCGGGGTCGTGATCGCCGGAGGCCTTGGGTACCGCATCCGTGACAGCCTGCTCGCATCGGGTTTCGCCGCACGGTTCAAAGCGAAGGGCCGATTTGAAAGCCTGATGGCAGCCATTCCAGTCAAACTGATCGTCCACCCGCAGCCCGGCCTGTTCGGCGCAGCGGCAGCGTTTGCAGCCGAGCATTTGCCGATCAAGGGAGAGCCCGCATGAAAAGCATCGCCGATCTCGAAACGCGGCTGGGCGACCTGCATCAGCGTACCCGCGAAACGCCGTTGTTCAACCCGGTCTTTCAACTCTCGCTCGATCTGTCGCGCGCGCTGGAAGGTGGCCAATTGACGCTGGATGATCTCACGGATCTGGTGACTGAATTGGAATGTGACGGGCTGAAAACCCGCGCGGGCAAGCTACGCACGCTGCTCGCACCGCCAGCCGATGCCGCCCCGCTGGCCGATGATGATGAGGATTTCGAAGCCTTCCGCACCCGCTGGGAGCGCCCGCAATTGCACGCCGTGTTCACGGCCCATCCGACCTTTCTGTTCTCGCCTGCACAGGCCGAAGCCGTGGCGGCTGCGGCGTCATCAGCCGACGCGATTGACGAAGCCGCCTGCATCGTTCCGGCCGAACCTGTGCCGGTGACACTGGATTATGAACACCGCGCCGCCCTTGCCGCAATGGCCCGCGCGCAGGACGCCCGCGATATCATCGTCGCGCGCCTGTTGGCCGAGGCGCAAGCGCGCTGGCCCGACGACTGGCGCAAGCTTCGTCCGCTGCCGTTCCGCTTTGCCAGCTGGGTCGGTTATGACATGGACGGGCGCACCGATATCGGCTGGCATACCTCGATCGGCTTTCGCCTGACTGAAAAGGCCGAACGACTGGCGCGCTACACCGCCAGTCTTGCGGCAATCGATCCCGACCACCCGCTGCTCGATACGCTACGCCCCGCGGCTCGTTTTGCGGCGGACCGCGCCGATGATTTTGCGGGTGACCTGTCGGGCGGAGAGGCGCTGGCCGAAGCGGCCAACCGCTTGACCGCACATTCGCCCGACAACCTGCTTTCGCTCACCCCGCTGATCGCAACGCTGGAAGCCGAAGCCGAAAGCGTCGCGCCTGACCGCGCTGTCCGCCTGCTGACCCTGGCCGCCGCGATGCGCGCTGATGGGCTGGGCATGGGCTGGATCCATTTCCGGGTGAACGCCAAACAGCTCCACAATGCGATCCGCCGCCGTTTGGCCGATGGCACGACCATCGAACTTGCCAGCAAAAGCGCGCTGGCGACCTTGCGCACGATGGTGGACGAAGCGCAGCCCCTGCGCACCAATTTTGCCGCGCTGGCGACCGAAAGTTCGACTGCGATCCGCCAATTCATCGCGATATCGCAAATATTGAAGCACATTGACGCCGACGCGCCGATCCGGATGCTGGTGGCTGAATGCGAACAGCCTGCCACGGTGCTCGCCGCGCTTTATTTCGCCAAGCTGTTCGGGGTAGAGGACAAGGTCGATGTCTCGCCCTTGTTCGAGACAGAGGCCGCGCTGGAGCACGGCGGACGCTTCCTTGATGCACTGCTGGCCGAACCTGCTTACCGCGATTACGCGCGTAAACGCGGGCGGGTGGCGGTTCAGACAGGGTTTTCGGACGCAGGGCGCTTTGTGGGGCAAATTGCGGCGAGCCTCGCGATTGAACGGCTGCAAGGGCGGCTCGCCGAAGCGATGGCGGCCAATGGCCTTGGCGATGTCGCCGCGTTGGTATTCAACACCCATGGCGAAAGCATGGGCCGCGGCGCTCATCCGGCCAGTTTTCGTGACCGGCTGGAATGGCCGTTATCGCCTTGGGCGCGGCGGCGATTTACCCGGGCCGGCATCAGGCTCGAACCCGAGGTCAGCTTTCAGGGCGGCGATGGCTATCTGTTCTTCGCCAACAGCGAACTGGCACTTGCCACGCTTACGCGCATTGCCGAATTGCGCCCGGCTGAAACCGACATGACTGCGCCTGCCGACCCGTTCTATTACCGCACCGACATCAGCCTGGATTTTTACCGCGCGATCAAGGAACATCAGGGCGATCACCTCGCCAGCCGCACCTATGCACGCGCAGTGACGGCGTTTGGTCTCGGCCTGCTCAACCCAACCGGCAGCCGCGTGTCGCGCCGCCAGAGCGACATCAACGCCGACCGCGAGATGAGCCTGCGACAGATCCGCGCCATCCCGCACAATGCGATCCTCCAACAGCTCGGTTACCCGGTAAACGTCATCGCCGGGATTGGCAGCGCGGCCGATAGCAATCGCGAGGAAATCGCCGCATTGCTGACCGAAAGCCCCCGTGGGCGGCAGATTATGCGGCTGCTCAATGCTGCCAATGCGCTCGCCAGCATCAAGACCGTGGCGGCCTTTGGCGAGCTGTTCAATTCGGCCTATTGGGCCAGCCGCACCTATCGCGGGACCGAGGGTCATCTGGCCGGGGCCTGTGCGGCCATGGCAGAATATCTCGTCGGCGATGACCGCACAGGTGTGTTCCGCCGCCTCGCCTCGCGCCTCAGGATTGATGCGCTCAAGCTGCACCGGTTGACCGATCTGGTGCCCGATGACAGCCCGGATGATGCGACGGGTCTTGGGCGCGAGCATGTGCGCCGCCGCATCGGCGTGCTGCAGGCGTTGCGGCTGACGCTGCTTCAGCACATGTTCCTCAAGGTCGTCTCAGTCCCGGCTTTCAGCCGCGCCAATGATATCAGCCGGGGCGACGTCATCGAAATGGTGCTGACCTTGCGTGTGGACGAGGCGCTGGCACAGTTACGGCGCGCGTTCCCTGTACGGGTGCCGGGGCCACGCGATTTCCCGCTGGATGAGCCGTCCGATTACCCTGATGGCGGCGAAGAAGGTTATGGTGCGATTGAACGCGATTGCCTGACACCGATCGCCCGTGCCCATGCGCTCTCGCTCAGGATCACCACCGCCATCGCCAATGAATTTGGCGCGCATGGCTGATACACAGGGCTAACTTGCCCGCAACGTGCTTTCCCGCTCGATCAGCGACACCGGCACCCGCCGACGAGCCTTGGCATCGCTCACATCGAGCACCGCTTCTACCAGCGCGGCGCCTGCTTCGGCGGGATCGGGCGCAATTGTTGTGAGCGGCGGGCGGCTGAAACGTCCGGCGACCAGATCATCAAAGCCGATCACTCCGATATCGGCAGGCACGGTCAGATCGGCTGCAGCGAAAGCCTCCATCGCGCCCAGCGCCATCGCATCGCAGGCTGCGAAAACCGCATCGACATCGTCACCCCGCTCGATCAGGCGGCGCGCTGCGCGGCGACCTTCCTCTTCGCGGGTGGGGGCGTTGACAGTGGCGGCCAGACACGGCTCCAGCCCGGCGGCGCGCATGGCTTCGGCATAGCCTTCATAGCGTTCGGTAAACTGCACCTGCGGCGTATTCAGCGCGCCGAGGAAGCAGGGGCGGCGGTATCCGGCGGCCAGCAGATGTTCGACCGCGAGCCGCCCTGCGGCGCGGTTGTCTGATCGCACCCAGTCCAGCTCGTCAAACGGCGACCCCCAATAGGCCACCCGCCGTCCCTCAGCCTCAAGCGCGCGGAAATGCTCCCATGCCAGCGCATTGGTGGTGGTGCCGATCACCACCAGACCATCGGCGCGGCCCTGTTCCTGATAGTGGCCGAAGAAATCATCGGGCCGGGCCTGGAACGATACCAGCGTTTCAAACCCGCGTTCCGACGCGGCGACACAGACACTGCCGAGCAAGGCGTAGGCGAAAGGATTGATGCTGGCGGCGCTGTCGCCTTCGCGGCAGATCACCACAACCGCGAGTGTACCGGTTGACCCCCGCCGCAGCCGCGCGGCGCGTTCATCGACGAAATATCCCAGCGCCTCAGCCGCTTCGACCACCTTGCGCCGGGTCGCCTCGGCAATCGCAGGGCTGCCCGACAACGCACGGCTGACGGTCGGCTGGCTGACGCCGGCCCGCTCTGCCACATCGAACGATGTCGGCCGTCTGCGTGATCCCCCACTCATGTGCTCACCTCTACGGCTTGTTGCTATGCGCGCGCAAGCCGCCCGTGCAGGTGGGCCTGCATTGCTATTCGCACTGGAATTGTGCGCGTGCCTCTTGCAAATCAGAGATAGCCAGCGGATTGTGAACGTTCGCAGCGATATGCGAGACGGGGAGAGAGCGAAGATGGCAATGGCACCGGGCACCAGTGCGGCGGGGGAATTCGGGCAGAGCGTGGGCGATGCCCCGCAGGTCGACGCGCCGGGTCTCAACTATTTCGTATTTGCGCTGTTCTTCATCTTCGGCGGGATCACCAGCCTGAATGATGTGATCATCCCCAAGCTGAAAGAGCTGTTCACGCTCAGCTTTTTCGAAGCGAGCCTTGTGCAGTTCTGGTTTTTCATCGCCTATGCCGTGGTCGGCATACCCGGCGCGCGGCTAGTCAAACGGCTCGGATATATGCGCGGCGCGGTGGCCGGGTTGCTGGCGATGATGGCGGGGTGCCTGCTATTCATCCCGGCAAGCCAAAGCGCGGCGTTTCCGATGTTCCTGCTCGCCTATTTCATCCTCGCCACCGGCGTGGTGCTGGTGCAGATCGTCGCCAATCCGCTGATCAGCGTGCTTGGGCCGGTCAGTACAACGCACAGCCGGTTGACGTTCGCGCAGGCGTTCAATTCGCTCGGCACCACGATCTTCCCCTATTTCGGCGCGATCCTGATCCTTGGCGGCTTGGCTGGCGTGACAGCGGCGGAACTCTCCGGCGCGGAACTCGCGGCCTATCGCACGGCGGAAAGTCAGGCGATTGTGAACGGCTACCTTGGCCTTGCGGCTGCGCTAGCGGTGGTCGCAGGCGTTGTCTGGCTGTTCCGCAATCGGTTGAAGGGTGAAAAACACGAACAGACCAGTCTTGCCGAAGGGCTGGCTTTGCTGAAGCGGCCGCGCTTTGGCTACGGCGCGGCGTGCATTTTTCTTTATGTGGGCGCGGAAGTCGCGATCGGCAGCTTCATCGTCAATTACCTGATGCAGGCCGAAGTGCTGAACCTGCCCGAACAGGATGCGGGCAAGCTGATCTCGCTTTACTGGCTGGGCGCGTTGGTGGGTCGCTTCATCGGTTCGGCGCTGCTGCGGCTGGTCAGCCCCGGGCTCATGCTGGCGAGCGTGGCAGCAGGCGCAATTTCGCTCATCGCAATTTCGGCCAATTCGACCGGCGTGGTGGCAGGCTATTCACTGCTCGCGGTGGGCCTGATGAACGCGATCATGTTCCCGACGATCTTCAGCCTCGCCTGTGAAAAGCTGGGGCCGAAGGCGGCGGACGGATCGGGAATCATCAACGTCGCGATCTGCGGCGGCGCGATCATCCCGCCGATGTATGCCGCGCTCGCCGATGCCACCAGCCTTGCCTTCGCGCTGGTGCTGCCGGCGGCGTGCTACGCGATCATCGCCGGGTTCGGGGTGTTTGCCAGAAAGCCTGCCTAACCGCCCTGGCTGACCAGCCAGGACTTGAATAAGTATGCGCCGGGGTGGCAGGCAGGGGCATGCGCGCCTAGGTAGGTCGCACGCCAAGAAGGGGCCACCTGCATGAGCTTCACCGCTGACCGCCTGCTGCTGTTCGGAGCCACCGGCGATCTTGCCCAGCGCATGCTGCTGCCCAGTCTGTTCGCGCTTGATGCTGACGGATTGCTGGCGGCTGATCTGAAGATCATCGGCACCGCGCGTAGCAGCATGTCCGATAGCGAATACCGCAATTTCGCGCGGGCCGCGCTAGAGAAGTATCTTCCGGCTGACCGGCGCGGGCGGATGGCGGAGTTCCTCAACCGGCTTTCCTACCAGACTCTCGATGCGACCACGCTCGAAGGGTATGATGATCTCGCCGCCAAGGTTGGCACTCCGGCGCGCGGCCTCGCCATCTTCCTTTCGACCGCACCGAGCCTGTTTGGCCCCACCATCAAGGGGCTGCAATCTGCCGGGTTGACGGGCGATAATGTGCGCATGTGCCTCGAAAAGCCGCTCGGCACGGATCTGGCCAGCAGTTGCGAGATCAATGACGCGGTCGCGGGCGCCTTTCCCGAAAACCGCATTTTCCGGATCGACCACTATCTCGGCAAGGAGACAGTGCAGAACCTCTTCGCGCTGCGCTTTGCCAACCTGATGTTCGAACCGCTGTGGAACGCGGCGCATATTGACCATGTGCAGATCACCGTCGCTGAAACCGTGGGCCTTGAAGGCCGCGTCGCGTTCTACGATGATGCAGGCGCGATCCGCGACATGGTGCAGAACCACATGTTGCAATTGCTCGCCCTCGTCGCGATGGAGCCGCCTGCGCATTTCGATGCGACCGCCGTCCGCGACGAAAAGGTCAAAGTGCTGCGCGCGCTGCGACCTGTTGTCGCTGGAGAAACCGTCACCGGACAATACCGCGCGGGCGCGATCAACGGCGCAGCGGTGCCAGGTTATGATGAAGAGCTGGGCAAGGACAGCGACACCGAAACCTTCGTCGCGATCAAGGCGCATGTCGATAATTGGCGCTGGAAGGGCGTGCCCTTCTATCTGCGCACCGGCAAGCGTCTGCCCAAGCGCGTGACCGAGATTATCATCCAGTTCCGCTGTGTGCCCCACAGCATCTTCGCCGGAAAAGGCGCGACGATGCAGCCCAACCGGCTGGTGATCGGCATTCAGCCGGAAGAGAACATCACGCTGTCACTGATGGCCAAGGTGCCGGGATTGGACCGCGAAGGCATCCGGCTGCGTCAGGTGCCGCTCAACATCGCGATGCAGGACGCATTTAGCGGTGCGGTGCGGCGGATCGCTTATGAGCGCCTGCTGCTCGATCTGGTTGAAGGTGATCAGACGCTGTTTGTGCGGCGCGACGAGGTTGAGGCGCAGTGGGACTGGATCGACGCGATCCGCGCCGGGTGGGCGGCGGAAGGCCTCACCCCCAAAACCTATACCGCCGGAAGCTGGGGGCCGAGCGCGGCCATCGCCCTGGCCGAGCGGGACGGAGTAACCTGGCATGAGTAAGCCCATCGACGACACGCTTCACAAGGTCACCCAGCGTGTGATCGAAAAGTCGCAGGCTTCGCGGCAAACCTATCTCGATCTCATTCGCCGTGAAGGCGACAATATGGGGGAGCGCAGCGCGGTGTCGTGCTCCAACCTTGCCCATGCCTATGCCGGCGCGGTTGAGGATCAGGCGGCGCTGGTCGCGGGCCGGGGTGCGAATATCGGGATTGTCACCAGTTACAACGACATGCTCTCGGCCCACCAACCCTATGGCCGCTACCCTGATCGGCTGAAAATCTACGCCCGCGAAATCGGCGCCACTGCGCAGGTTGCAGGTGGCACGCCCGCAATGTGTGACGGGGTGACGCAGGGCGAGACGGGCATGGAACTGTCGCTGTTCAGCCGCGATGTGATTGCACTGTCCACCGCCGTCGCGCTCAGCCATGCGATGTATGACGGCACGCTGATGCTCGGCATTTGCGACAAGATCGTGCCGGGATTGCTGATGGGCGCACTGCGGTTCGGTCACCTGCCAGTAATCTTCGTGCCATCAGGCCCGATGCCAACAGGCATTCCAAACAAGGAAAAACAGCGCGTCCGCCAGCTTTATGCCGAGGGCAAGGCGACCCGCGCCGAATTGCTGGCGAGCGAGATGGCCAGCTACCATTCGCCCGGCACCTGCACCTTTTATGGCACCGCCAATTCGAACCAGATGATGATGGAGATGATGGGGCTGCACATTCCCGGCAGCGCCTTTATCCAGCCCGGCACGCAATTGCGGCAGGCGCTCGACCGGGAAGCGATGCACCGTGTCGCAGCGCTGGGGCGCAAGGGCGATGATTACCGCCCGCTGGGCCTGTGCGTAGACGAAAAGGCAATCATCAACGCGGCCGTGGGCCTGCTTGCTACCGGCGGATCGACCAACCATGCGATCCACCTGCCAGCGATGGCCCGGGCTGCGGGCGTGATCTTCGACTGGGATGATCTTTCCGAGCTTTCCAGCGCGGTGCCGCTTATTGCGCAGGTCTATCCCAATGGCGCGGGCGATGTGAACCAGTTCCACGCGGCGGGCGGCATGGGCTATGTGATCGGCGAACTGCTGGCAGCAGGCCTTGCTCACCCCGATATTCTAACCGTGGGACGCGGCGATTTCAGCGATTACGCGCGCGAACCCGGCCTTGAGGGCGAGGCGCTGGTCTGGCGCGACGTTGGCGCGTCGGGGGATGACACCATGCTGCGCCCTGTTAGCAGCCCGTTCAAGCCCGATGGCGGGATGCGCCTGCTCACCGGCAATCTCGGCCGCGCCTGTTTCAAAACCTCGTCTGTGAACCACGATCGCTGGACCATCGAAGCTCCGTGCCGTGTGTTCGAGGATCAGGCCAGTGTCGCCGCCGCGTTCAAGGCGGGTGAACTTGACCGTGACGTGGTGGTCGTCGTCCGTTTCCAAGGCCCCCGCGCCAACGGGATGCCGGAACTGCACTCGCTCAGCCCGCAATTGGGCGTTTTGCAGGATCGCGGGTTCCGGGTCGCGCTGGTCACTGATGGCCGGATGTCAGGCGCGAGCGGCAAGGTGCCTGCCGCGATTCATTGCACCCCCGAAGCGCTCGGCGGCGGTCCGCTGGCGCGTTTGCGCGATGGCGATCTGGTCAAGGTCTGCGCGGTGACCTGCGAACTCACCACCACCGCAGATCTGGCGGCACGCGAACCGGTAGCCGACCCCCACGGGGCGCAGGGTGTGGGCCGCGAATTGTTCGGCATGTTCCGCCGCTTCGCCGATGGTGCGGAACAGGGCGCCACCGCAATGCTCGCTACCGGAGGGATGTAATAGTGACGACGATTGATGAACTGATGCGGGTGGCCCCGGTGATACCGGTGATCGTGATTGACGATATCGCCCACGCCGTGCCGCTGGCCGAGGCGTTGGTGGCGGGCGGATTGCGAGTGCTCGAAGTCACCTTGCGCACTCCGGCCGCGCTGGCGGCGATCACCGCGATGAAGGCGGTTCCCGGCGCGATTGTCGGTGCAGGCACGGTGACCAACCCACGCGAGCTTGATGCGGCGCTGGCGGCGGGGAGCGAGTTCATCGTCTCCCCCGGCCTGACCGAGCCGTTGGGCAAGGCGGCGATTGCCGCTGGCGTCCCGTTTCTGCCCGGCATCGCCAATGCGGGCGACATCATGCGCGGGCTTGATCTGGGGCTCAACCGGTTCAAGTTCTTCCCGGCGATGGCGGCGGGCGGCCTGCCCGCGCTGAAGGCGCTGGCCGCGCCGTTTGGTCAGTGCCGGTTTTGTCCCACCGGCGGGATCGGGCCAGACAATGCGGCCGAATGGCTCGCGTTTGAACCGGTGCTTTGCGTCGGCGGCAGCTGGGTTTCACCCAAGGGTGCGCCCGATAAGCCCGCGATTGAGGCGATGGCGCGTGCGGCCTGCGGCTTACGCTAAGGCGCGCTCAGCCAGCATCAGCGCGCCGGTGATCCCGGCATCTTCGCCAAGGCGCGGGCGGATGATGCGATGGCGCGTCCCGCCCGGCAGGTAACCTGCATCAAGTTCACGCGCCCGCTTTGCCACGCGTTCGATCAGCCCTGGCGTGTTCGCTACCCCGCCGCCGATCACCACGTCTGCCACCGCGACGGTCGCGAACAGCATGTGGCAGGCCTGCGCGATATAGTCGGCGATCAAGCCATGCGCCGGGTGATCGGCTGGCATGTGAGAAAGCGAAGCGCCCCAGCGTGCGGCGATGGCCGGGCCGCTGGCAAGCCCTTCGAGGCAATCACCATGATGCGGGCAAATCCCGGGAAAGTCGCGATCTTCTTGGGCGCGGCGCGGGTAGATATGGCCCATTTCTGGGTGGGCAATCCCGTGCACACAGCGCCCGTCCAGCACCAACCCGCCGCCAATTCCGGTGCCGATCGTGAGATAGGCGAGCGAATTGCACGCCGCCCCTGCTGCAGAATATTCCGCCAGTGCCGCCGCGTTGACATCAGTATCGAACCCGACCGGTACGCCCAGCTCGCGCGCAAAGAACCCGGCGATGTCGCAATCGGCCCAGCCGGCCTTGGGCGTATTGGTGATCATCCCCCAGCGCGGGCTGGCCGGATCAAGATCGACCGGGCCAAAGCTGCCGATACCCAATGCGGTGACCTGTCCCTGCTCGGCAAACCACGCCGCTGCCTCGGCCAAGGTGGTCGCCGCATCGCCGGTCGGGATGCTGCGGCGCGCGGTGATCGTGCGCGGACCTGGCCCGACCGCGAGCACGAACTTGGTTCCGCCTGCCTCAATCCCGCCCAGCATTACCCGGCGCGCTCTGGCTGCAAGGCACGCATGGTCGCCCGGTCGCCATCAAGTTCGAGCTGAAGCAAGGGCGCTGGCACCCCGCCAAAGCTACCATCAGGCAGCATGTCGACAAAACTGCACACCGTCAGGCTGGCATCAACGAACCAGCTATAGGTCTGAAAAGGCCGGTCTGCCGGGTTGGCCAGCACCAATCCGCTGCCGTTCAAGGGTCGCCATGGTCCCTGCATCGAATCCGCCACCATTCCGTATAATCCCCCCGGTGCATGGCGCAGATCAGGTGCAAAGGTCGCAGTCTGCGTGGACCAGAAAGCGTAGTAATGTTTCGCGTGAAACACCAGATGAGCACGCTCTAACTCGTTGTTGACGCCATCTGCGTGCAGGCAAGGAGGGGTCAAGACCCACCCTGGGGCACCCCTAACCGCCAATCCGAACGCACCATTAAAGGCATTGTCAGACTGGCCAAGCGAGGCGGTAAAGGCGAGATATTCGGCGCCGTCAGCAGGATCGCGGAAATAGGCCGGATCGCGGAACGCCTTGATCATGCCGGGGGCGCCATCATGCGCATCGGCGGGCATGTAATCCGCGCCATAGCCTTCAAAACATGCGGTAGGAAAGCTCCACCCCGAAGGCAGGCCACCTGCGCCCACCGGCGCGCTGGTCTGCCACAATTGCTGCTGATAGCCGCCGGGCCTGGCTGCGGTTCCGGCGGCGGTGAAAAACAGCGTCACGACCCCGTCATCAAACAGCGCAGACCCGGCCCATTCGCGTTCATAGGGCACATCCCAATCGGGCAAGACCGGGCCACGATCGGCCCAGACACCGCTGGCCCGTTCGATCCAATGGATTTTCGCTTCGAAATGCCGCAACGCGGGATCACCCCGGTCCGGCGCGGTCAAGGCCATCCACAACTCGCGCCCGGCGATCAGGGCGGGCTGTCCCGCTCTATCCTGCACCGGCCACATGTCCCAATACAGGCGCGCAGGGTCAAGTGCTGAGGGATCAGGCGTAGCAATCGGCGGGATAAGCGCCCCTGCCCCGGCCGTTATCCGGCGTACGTGATCCCCGGTCCAGGCGGTGGTCATGACAGCAGATTATCCCAATTCAGATATCAAAGAAGCGACTGGCCGCCGGGGGGAGGTGGCGGCCAGCCGTGATGCATCAGCGCGGGTTCTTAAAAATCGAACCGCACCGAAGCCAGTACTGTCCGGCCTGCGATCGAGCGCGCGCGCACAATGCCATTGCCGGGGATCGAACCTTCTTCCGCTTCGGTGAAGCCCGAAACGTTGAACAGGTTCTGTGCATTCAGGCCAACTTCGATCCGATCAATCGGGCGGAAGGCGAGGAACGCGTTGACCTGCGCAAAGGCGGGCAGAACCAGATCATTATTGTCCTGCGTGAAGCTGTCGGTGGTGCCAACAATGTTTGCGCCCAGTGTGAACTGGTCGGCTTCATACTGCGCCGTTGCCTGATAGACGAAATCAGCCTGGCGGCGCGGCGTGTTGCCGATGGTGGCGACATTCAAAGCATCGACGATTTCCGCATCAGTCCAGGTCACGCCCGCCGAAAGGCTGAACGGCCCGCTGCGATACGCGCCTTCAAGTTCAAGGCCGTAAGCTTCAAACTCGGTATCGAACAGCACCACAGGGGCAATGTCGACATTGGTTTCAGCGGTCTTGGCATAAAACCCGGTGGCGAACAGCGACAGGCCGTTGGCCTGATACTTCAGGCCGGCTTCCAGCTGATCGACCGTGGCGACCACGCCCGAATCGCCGCCCGGCAGGCTGCCATCGACAGCGCTGACCGCGGGCGAGAACAGGCTACGGTCGGCGGTGTGACGGCCACCCTGACTGTAACGGGCAAACAGGCCCAGATCATCGGTGATGAGGTAGTTGGCCCCCAGCGAGAAGCTGAAGTAATCGAAATCATAATTGACCGGACGCGCATTGCCGAGCGGGAGCACGGCGGTTTGCGCTTCGGCCGGGCTGATGTTGCCGTCATTATCAAAATCGAAGCTGCTTACCCCGATGCCGAACCCGGTATCCGATCCAGTGATCGTGCCGCTGGCATCGCCGTAATCATAGCGGATCGAGGCATCGAGCGTCAGGCGGTCGAGTTCCAGCGAGAGCGACGCAAACGGCGCATAGGTGCTGTAATCGACGTTGTAATTGCGGCGGCAGCAATTGCCGAAGAAGCTGGCGCTGAACCCGACGGTGCCGTTCTGGGTGACCAGATCGCCGCCTGCATCGCGGATATCGACAAGCACCGCCTGGCCATCGCCTTGCACGGTCTGCACGTGGCTGGTCCACAGCCAATCGGTGTTGATCGATTGGCGCGACAGGTAAAAGCCGGTGGTGAAATTGGCCGAACCGCCGCCGAAATCGAATTCCTTGTTCACGCGGAAATCATTGGTGACATTGTCGAGGCTGTTCAAACGGACGTTGAACACCACCACATTGGTCAGCAACCCGTTGCCGCCGATATTGGCCGCATTGGCCACAGCGCCGGTGTTGGGGCCGGACGCGAATTCGATCGTCGAACCCGCGCCGCCGATCCCATCGGCAATCTCCTGCGCCGCGCCCGCACTCGCCGGGAAGGGCGACTGGAAGCTGCCCGAATTATCGGCAAAGCGGAATCGGTTGGTCAGGGTCCAGCCGCCGCCCACGTCGATCTCGCTTTCAATCCCGAAGGCGAGGCTTTGCACCGACAAGCCATCGCGGAAATCAAAGCTGGTCGGGTTGTTGCCGCCATCCAGAGTGACCTGCGGGGTCAGGAACGGGCTGTAGAGTGAGTCCGTGCGCGGATCGAAGCCGGGGATCGCATTGTAATCGGGGCTGGAATTTGTGCCGCCCACGAACACCGGCTGCGGCAGAATGGTCGGGGTGCGATCATCAAGATACTTGGCGTTGAAGCGGATGTAACCGCCATCAAATTCCTTGGTGATGTTGGCTTTGATCTGGCCGCCATCATAGCCGTTATAGCCAATGTCACGCGGGCCTTCGCCGGTGCGGTAGAAACCGCCGACATGGAAATAGAGATCGTCGGCAAGCGGCGCGCCATAATCGAAATCGAGCCGGTAGCTTTCGAAATCGAGGCCAACACTGCCCTGGATCGCGCCGCCTTCCTGCTCTCCGGTCTTGGAGATGAAGTTGATGACCGCGCCAGGCGCGTTCGATGCAAAGGTTGAAGCCGAACCGCCGCGCACCGCTTCAACGCGGGCGACGCTGCGATCAGCACGCAGGAAGTTATCGGCATTGCCGAACACGATGTCGCCGAATTCGAGGATCGGCAGGCCATCTTCCTGCAGCTGGATATAGCGCGCACCGCCGGTCGAAACCGGGATGCCGCGCACCGCGATGTTAGCGTTGCCTTCGCCGCCCGACGCTTCCGAACGGATGCCGGGGATCTGGCGAATAAGGTCAGCCGATGACGGCGCGGCAAGATTGGCGATGGTATCAGCGCCGATGGTGCTGACCGAGACCGAGCTTTCGATCCGGTTCTGGCCGCGCGCAACCGCGGTAACGATGATTTCATTGCCTTCGGTCTCAGCCGATTCGCCCGCAGCGCTATCCTGAGCAAAAGCCGGAACGGTGAGGCCGCACAGGGCGGCGCTTGCGCAAAGCGCAGTACGAAGTTTCATGGGTATTCTCCTCTCGAACTCGCGCTTCTTTGGCGCCGACATCCTTAGGCCTAATCTTCTTGCAAACGTTTGCAACCGGAAAAATGCAATCGTTTGCAAATTGCGCGAAATCATGTCACTCCAAAGACACAGCGCGGCATAGACCGGCGCATGGGACAGGATCGGAAAAGGCACCACATGACGGAAAAGCCCCGGCTTTCGCTGCTGCGAATCATCGAAATGAACATCGGCTTTTTTGGGCTGCAGTTCAGTTTCGGGCTGCAACAGGCCAATATGGGGCCGATCTACGGCTTTCTTGGCGCGGACGAAGCGACCATGCCGCTATTGTGGCTGGCCGGCCCGATGACGGGTCTGATCATCCAGCCGATTATCGGCGCGATGAGCGATCGGACCAACACCCGGATGGGTCGCCGCACCCCCTATTTCCTGATCGGCGCAGTGATCTGCACGCTCAGCCTGTTCGCCATGCCCTATTCGACGACGCTGTGGATGGCAGCCAGCCTGCTGTGGATCCTGGATGCGGGCAACAACATCACGATGGAACCTTACCGCGCCTATGTGGCTGACCGGTTGGCAGCCGGCCAGCGATCGGTCGGGTTCCTGACCCAAAGCGCGTTTACGGGCCTTGCGCAGACGCTATCCTACCTTGCGCCAAGCCTGCTGACCGCATTTGTCGCGCGCGATATCCTTGATGCCAATGGCATTCCGGTGATTGTGCGCATCGCCTTTGTGATCGGGGCGATCCTGTCGATATCGACCATCGCATGGTCAGTCTGGCGGGTGCCCGAATTGCCGCTTTCACCAGAAGAACAGGCCGATCTGGCGGATAAGCCCCTGACTGCGCGCGCGACCTTTGCCGAAATCGGCGACGCGCTGCGCTCCATGCCGCGCCCGATGCGCCAACTTGCCGCTGCCATGCTGTGCCAGTGGTATGCGATGTTTGCTTACTGGCAATACATCACCTTTGCGGTGGGTCGCAGCATCTACGACACCAGTGACCCGAAAAGCGCGCTGTTCCGCGAAGCGACCCTGACCACCCAGCAGGCCGGCGCACTGTATAACTTCGTCGCGTTTCTCGGCGCGCTGGCGCTGATCCCCGTGGTGGCGCGGTTTGGCGCGCGGCATGTCCATGCCGTGTGCCTTGCCGCATCGGGCGCAGCGATGCTGATGATCCCCGGCGCCAGCACGCCGGTGGCACTGTTTGTCCTGATGCTGGGTATCGGGATCGGCTGGGCGGGCATGATGGGCAACACCTATGTGATGCTGGCCGATTGCATCCCGCCGGAACGAAACGGCATCTATATGGGCATTTTCAATATGTTCATCGTGATCCCAATGCTGATTCAGACGCTGACAATGCCGCTGATCTACCGCCCGCTGCTCGGCGGTGATCCGCGCAATGTGCTGATACTGGGCGGTGTCTTGATGCTGGCGGGCGCGGTGGCTACGTTGCGGGTTGATGCCGGGCACAGACAGCCCCGCAAGCAGGGGCTGGCAACAGGTTAGGATGAACGAGGACAAGTCAGCCGACGAAAAAACCGGGCGCGGCACGGTGCGCACCATCACCGATCTGGCGCGACTGGCGGGGGTATCACCGGGCACGGTATCGCGCGCGCTGGCAGGCAAAAGCCTGGTCAACACCAAGACCCGCGAGAAGATCGAGGCAATCGCCCGCGAACACGGGTTCCGCCCCAATCAAATGGCGAGCGGGTTGCGGCGCCAGAAAACCGGGGTGATCGGGGTGGTCATCCCGCTGGGCCACGATAGCCGCCAACAGATTTCCGACAGTTTCTTCATGACCCTGCTCGGCTTCCTCGCCGATGAATTGACGCGCCAAGGTTATGACCTGATGCTGCGCCGGGTGGTGCCCGAAAATGATGCCGACTGGCTCGACCGGTTCATCGGATCAGGCATGATCGATGGGGTGATCGTGATCGGCCAGTCAGATCAGTTCGACCGGATCGAAGATGTCGCCGATGGCTATGGGCCGATGGTGGTGTGGGGCAACCACACCGAAGGCCAGCGCCACTGCGTGGTGGGCACGGATAACCGGCTGGGCGGCAGGCTCGCGGCCGAACGCTTGATCGCCGCCGGGGCAAAGCGGCTCGCCTTCCTTGGCGATACCACCGCGATCGAATTTGCCGCGCGCTTTGCCGGGGCGCAGGACGCTGCGCGGCGCATGGACTTGCCACCGGTCATGGCGCTGCCGACGCATCTATCGCCTGAACGCGCGGCCGAGGAAATCGCTGCGCATATTGCCGCACACGCAGGCGCGATCGACGGGATCTTCGCAGCAACTGATACGCTGGCCGCACTATGCCTGACCGAACTGCACGCGCGCGGTGTGGCGGTGCCCGGCGACATCAAACTCGCCGGGTTTGATGATCTGCCAATCGCTCGCCAAACGGTTCCGCCGCTCACCACCGTCAGACAGGATATCGCAGCGGGCGCACGCGGGCTGGTCGATCTGCTGCTGCGGCGGTTGGCGGGCGAACAGACCGAAAGCCTGATCCTGCCCGCGCA
Organism: Erythrobacter sp.; assembly: GCA_030731635.1. Taxonomy (GTDB): domain Bacteria; phylum Pseudomonadota; class Alphaproteobacteria; order Sphingomonadales; family Sphingomonadaceae; genus Erythrobacter. The sequence continues at coordinate 27,608 of JANQTR010000256.1, forward strand.
GTTGGTAGCTCGCCAGACAGCATAGCTGCGCGCGCGGTCTGGCGGCTGAACCCTAGGCGGCCAGAGCCACAGGCTGACCCGCCAGCGCTGCCAATTCTCCCGCCGGCAGCGGCCGTCCGATGAAATAGCCTTGCCCGTAATCGCAGCCAATGCCCTGAATAAACGCCAGACAGGCCGCGTCCTCAATCCCCTCGGCGACCACTTTGATGCCCAGTTCATGCGCCAGCTGCACGGTAGACCGCACCAGCATCGCATCGCCCCGATCAATATGCGCGTGCTGCACAAAGCTGCGGTCGATCTTGAGCTCGGTGACCGGCAACAGCTTGAGGTAATTGAGCGTCGATTGCCCGGTCCCGTAATCGTCGATCGACAGTCGAACCCCGGCCGCTCGGAAGGATTCGAGGATGGCGATAGCCTTGTCGGCCTTGTCGAACTGCGCCGATTCGGTCACTTCAAAGGTCAACATGCGCGCAGGCACCCCGGCGCCTTTTATCAACGCCAGCGCCCGGGCGGCGAAGCTGTCGGACGCCAGCAATCCAGCCGAAATATTGATCGCGACCGCGATTTCCTGCCCACCGATAAGCCATTGACGCGCATCGTTGATGGCTTGCCCCAGCACCGCCAGGGTCAGTCCGTCTATCCGGCCGGCATCCTCAATCAGCGGGATAAAACAATCGGGCGGCAACATCCCGTAAACCGGGTGCTGCCAGCGCACCAACGCCTCAGCCGCATCGATCCGGCCCGTCGCAAGATTGATCTTGGGCTGATACAGCACCTTGATCTGGCCGCTGCGCACTGCATCATCAAGCTCACCCAAAAGCGAGAATTGCTGGGCAGCGGTTTCGCCTTCGTCATCGGTGTGCAAACGCCACGGTTTGCCGGCCCGCCGTGCCAGACTGGCCGCGTGGGCGGCGCTGGAGGCTGCGCCCGGCGCATCGGCTGTGGCCACCCCAAAAGTCAGCGACACCCCGAGCCTGCGCCCGGCAACTTCGAACGGGCTGCGCATCACCGCCCTTAACCCGGCCAGCTGTGGTTCCAACTCGCTGATCGTCAGCGATGTGGTCCAAACCAGCGTGCGATCATCCATGCGGTAAATTGCCGTGGCCGACCCGGCAACCTGCAAGCGGTCACCAAGACGCCGCATCAGTTCGCCCTGATTTTCGGCCCCCATCGCAAGTTTCAGCGAGTCGAAATCGTCGATC
>JANQTR010000256.1:28909-30442 GCA_030731635.1 Erythrobacter sp.
CCAAGACCCATTGGTTGGCACTGCCTGCACCAAAGTCTCGGCAGCGAGCGCCTGCAAGATCACGCCGGGGATCACACCATAGCGCGGTACCGGATAGCGATCCCCCATTTCGATGGCGGTAGCGCCAACAATCACGTCCTTGCCGCTAAGGCTGCGGGGATCAAATTCGCCGCGCTCGATCGCAATAAAGCTGTGACGCGGGATCGAAGCGATATTGACGGCAAAATCGATCGGGAAACTTTCTCCCACCATCCCTGCGCGTCCTGCCACAAAGGCAGCAATCGAAGGGCGCGGAACGGCGTTGGTCACTGTGCCCAGCGGCATACTGCGCACGAACCCATCTTTATCTTCAGTCACCGAAACCGAAGCGAGTTGCGCATGGCCTCGCAAGGGCGCAACCGGCAGCGAATCGAGCTGTCGCCCTTCGCGAAATCCTGCACTTTGATAAAAGGTGGGAAGCGTCACCGGCGCATTGGCCGCAGCGATAGCTGCGCCAAACGCAAGGTCATCTGCCGGATCAGCGCCGCTGCCCGAAAAATCGACATCAAAGCTGATCGAGCGCACACCTGCTGCGTCAAGCTGCTGAACAAGCCGCGCATAGTGATCGCGCGACCACGGCCAGGTCTGGATCGCAGCCATGCTGGCAGCATCCATTTCAATCACGTGGATCTTTCCGCTGGCAGGCCGCTCCAACGCTGCGAAGGTCAGTTCGCCAAAGCGGTTTTCAGACCCGCGAAACAGACCCTGCGCCGCCGCAATGGCTACAAGCGCCGCGAGCAGCAGCGTGCTGCCAAGGCGCAGCCACCACGTGTCCGGCAGCTCCGGCAAGGAGAGGCGCGCGAATTTCAAGCCAATACGCCGCCCAGATCAGGGGCGAACAGCTGGTGCAGGCTGCGCCGGACTGTCCGTCGCACCGCGCTGATCAAGGCCAAGCCCGGCATCAAGCCTACGGGTATCGCTGAAACGGGCGCTCGATGCGCCGGGGAGATCGATGGCAAAGCCTTTGCTTTTGCCACCACCATTACCGTTGCCGTTTCCGTTGCCGTTGCCGTTCCCATTCCCGTTGCCGTTGCCGTTGCCGTTGCCGTTTCCGTTGCCATTGCCATTGCCGTGGCCGTTGCCGTTGCCGTTGCCGTTGCCGTTGCCGGTGCCGTTGCCGTTGCCGTTGCCGTTGCCGTTGCCGTTGCCGCTGCCGTTGCCGTTGCCGTTGCCGTTGCCGCCACCGTTTCCGTTGCCGTTCCCGTTCCCGTTGCCGTTGCCGTTGCCGCCGTCGTTGCCGTTGCCGTTTCCGTTGCCGTTGCCGTTGCCGTTTCCATTTCCGTTGCCGTTGCCGTTGCCAGCGCCGTCATTGCCATTGTCTGAGCCAGCGCCGCCGTTCCCGTTGCCGTTTCCGTTCCCGCCGTCGTTGCTGTTCCCGTTGCCGTTGCCGGAGTTGCCATCATCAGTGTCATCGCCGTAGTCGTCACCGTCGTCGAAGTCGCCGTCATCGCTGTCGTCGCCGTCGTCGCCGTCGTCGCGACCATCGGATCCAAT
>JANQTR010000257.1:0-8563 GCA_030731635.1 Erythrobacter sp.
GCGCTAAACGGATCGGCGCAATCGTCGATCAGGATCAGGCCGCCAGCACCCACCGCGTCGCCCGTACGCAGCATCGTGCCGAGATTGCCGGGGTCTCTCAGCGCCTGGGCCACCAGCCAGATCGGCGCAGCGCCGCGGTCAAGCGCGGCCAGCGATGTGTCCCATTCGTCAAACACACCCGTTACGCTTTGCGCGTTGTCTTTGCCGGTGATCTTGGAGAGGATTTCGGGCGTGGTGGTGATCACCTCGCCGCCCGCTGCCGTAACGTCGGCTTCCAGCCGGGCAAGCAGCGCGTGATCGTCCCGCCCTTCTGCCATTACCAGCGTCTGCGGAAGCCGTCCGACACTGCGGGCGTCCTCAAGCAGCCGCAGCCCTTCGACCAGAAACTGACCGCTCCGCTTGCGATGTTTCTTGTCGCGCAAGCTGCGCAGATATTTGACGGTGGGGTTCGAAAAGCCGGAAATGTGCCTGCGCATGGGAAACGTGCTGGCCGACGTTGCCGCCAGCGTCAATCTTCGCCGAAGCCGTTTGCGATCAACGCGACAAGATCAGCGAGCACGGCTTCGGCCTGATCACCTTCAACCGCGACTTCGACCGTATCGCCCTTGGCCGCGCCCAGCATCATCAGGCCTAGGATTGATCCCCCCGCCGCGCTGTGCGGCGATTTGCTGACGGTGACTTTCACGCTTTCGTGCAGCACGGCCACTGCGCCGACAAACTTAGCGCTCGCCCGCGCGTGCAGGCCGCGTTGGTTGACGATCAAAACGGTCTGGCGTGCTTCCCCCATGCCGCCCGCGCCTTCAGGCCTTGGCCCGTGCCGTGGCAGAATCCTGCCCCAGCAATTCGCTGGCGATGGTGATATAATTGCGTCCGGCGGTTTGCGCTGCATGCACGGCGGCGGTCACATCCATCGCTTTGCGCGCGCCGGCCAGCCGGATCAGCATCGGCAGGTTGATCCCCGCGATCACCTCAACCCGTCCAGCGTCGAGCAATGATATCGCAAGGTTCGATGGCGTGCCGCCGAACAGATCGGTCAGGATGATGACGCCATCGCCATTGTCGACCACCGCAATCGCATCGGCGATATCGGCGCGGCGCTGTTCCATATCGTCATGCGGGCCGATGCACACGGTCACGATCCCGTCTTGCGGGCCGACAACGTGTTCCATCGCCTCGACAAACTGGTCCGCAAGGCGGCCATGGGTTACGAGGATCAATCCGATCATGTGTGAAAAAAGATCCGTTACCTGCCCATCGGGGCGCGAGCCTTACGCGTTTTCACCGATCCGGACAATGCGTGACTAACGGCGATCTTTTTCGATCTCGTCAGCGGCGCGTGAGCCAAGATTACGATGGCGGACAGTGGGCGAAAATCCAGCGTCGCGCAAGCCTTGAGCCATACGCTCGGTGGTGTAGACCGAGCGGTGTCTCCCTCCGGTACAACCGAAAGCGACATGGACATAGGGTTTGCCCTGCGCCTGATAGCGCGGCAGCAGCACCAGCAGCAGGTCACGAATGCGGCCGAATACATCGGCAAAGGCGGGGTCGGTTTCAATGTGTTCGCCCACTGCAGCGTCCTGTCCGGTCAGTTCGCGAAGGCCTGGCACCCAGTGCGGATTGTCGAGAAACCGCATGTCGAACACCAGATCCGCCAGCGGCGGCATCCCGCGCGCAAAGCCGAAACTGGACAGAGTCAGCGTCATCGCCTCGGTATCAGCTTCATCGCCAAACAGCTTGCGCACTTGGCCCTGCAGATCGTTACTGGTCAATGCCGAGGTATCGATCATCGCATCGGCCCAGCGGCGCAGCGGTTCCAGCAGTTCGCGTTCGGCGGCGATACCTTCCATCACCGGGCGCCCGTGGGCCATCGGGTGACGGCGGCGGGTTTCGTTGAAGCGGCGTTCAAGCTCGCCGCCAGCACAATCAAGGAACAGGAACGTCAGCGCGACATCCGGGCGCGCGGCGAGTTCCTTGACCAGCGCGATGATATCGTCCGGGACGAAGCCGCGGGTGCGCGAATCGAACCCGATGGCGAGCGGGCCACGCGGTTCTTCGGGCATGGCGACAAGGCGTTTGAGCAGCCGCACAGGGAAGTTATCAATCGTCTCCCAGCCGCAATCCTCCAGTACGTCGAGCGCGGTGGATTTGCCTGCGCCCGATAGGCCGGTGACGAGCAGGAGCTGCTGCTGAGTCGGAGCGGGAGAAGGCGTGGCGGCATCGGTCATCGCGCGCCATCTTGCCCGGATACGGAACAAAGGGAAGCGGGTTTGCAGGCTAACCCATGCGTGGCAAGCGCCCATTCGGCGCGCGCGGCAGGGGCAATCGCGCCGGGATCGAATGGCAGCACTGGCACGTCCACCCCCGCAATAGGGCGCAACCTGAGGGTTTCAGGCAAGCGCTGCGGCGCTGCACCGCCGAGCGTGAGAATCAACGCTGCCGGAGCAGGGGGGGCTGTGGGCAGGCGGACAAGGCCAACCCCGCGCACCTCCAGCAGCCCGGCAATATTGGGCGGAGGGCTGGCAATCAGGCGGCCTTGTGCATCACGGTGCAACGTCACCGCATCATCGCCGATCAGTCCGCCACCGCGATCAATCAGCGCAAGTGCGAGGGCGGATTTGCCGCTGCCCGGCGGCCCTTCAATCAACAGTGCGCGGCCTGCAATGACCACTGCGCTGGCCTGCATTACCACAGGCGCAGGCGCGTTCATGTCGCCACCGGAAGTTGTAGCCGCAGGCATGCACCGGCTGCGCCATCGGGCCGATCATGCGCACTCAACGTGCCATCATGCGCTTCGGCAATGGCGCGGCCGATGGCCAGGCCAAGGCCCGAATGATTGCCGAAATCTTCCGCATCGGGCCGCACCGAATGGAACCGCTGGAACACTTTGTCGCGCGCATCGGCCGGGATGCCGGGGCCTTCGTCGCAGACGCTGAGGGTTGCCCAGGTCCCGTCATTGGTGACGGTGACGGCAATCGGCGCACCCGGCGGGGAGAAGGACACCGCATTGTCGAGCAGGTTCTCCACCACCCGTTCCAGCCGGGTGCCAACCCCTCGCACCCGCACCGGTGTGCCAGAGGTGACAATGTCGATCTGGCGACCTCCGTTTTCTGCGCGGTGTTCGCGCCCGCCGATGATCGCGCGGGCGAGATCGGCCAGATCGATGATCTCCAACGTCGCGCGGCTCATTTCGGCATCGATCCGACTGGCTTCGGAAATTTCGGTCACCAGCCGATCAATCCGCCGGACATCGTGGGTCGCGATCTGGATCAGCTCCTGTTTTAACGCCGGGTCATCAACCCGGGGCAGCGATTCGATCGCGCTGCGCAGCGATGCCAGCGGGTTCTTGATTTCATGCGCGACATCGGCGGCGAAACTGTCAACCGCGTCAATCCGTTGGCGAAGTCCGCCGGTCATGTCGGATACCGCGCGGGCGAGCAGGCCGATTTCGTCGCTGCGCTGCGGCAGGCGCGGCACTTCAACTTCGCGTTCGCGCCCTTGCCGCACTCGCACCGCCGCGCGCGCCAGCTGGCGCAAGGGGGTGACGATGGTGCGCGCCAGAAACAGCGATAGCAGCGCAGATGCGGCCAGCAGCAACAGCATCGCAAAGCCCAGCGTCGACCGCGCGGCGCGCACGCTTTCGGTAATATCAACCGCATTGCGCACGGTCAGCAAGGTCGCGCCCTGCAATCCGACCGGGGCTGCGGCGGTGATCACCGGGGTCCCATCGCGCCAATCGTATAATCGGATTTGTGACAGACCCAATTCGCGCGCGCGGGCGAGTTCAGGCCAGGCATCAGCATCGTCGGATTCCGGTTCGGCATAATCCTGCACCGGTTGCGCACTGACGATGGTATCGACTGTCCGGTCCAGCCAGCGGGCAAACCGCTGTTCCCAATCATCATCATTGATATCATTGAACCGGAATGCAGGGTCGGCCAGCGCAAAGCTATCGGCGGTAAGCTTGCCCTTGGCATCGAACATCCGCAATCGCATGCGCTGTTCCTTTCCGATTTGCACCAGCAGCGCCTCCTGCCGTTCGCGACTTGCGCCCGCCAGCGCCTCGGCCGTGATCTGGGCCTCGATCCGGGCCAGCTTGAAACGTTCATTGATCAGCTGCGTGCGATAGCCATCAAGATAGAACAGCCCGCCGCCCATGATCAGCAGCGGCAGGATGTTGACCGCCATGATCCGCGCGGTCAGCGCAAACCGTCCGGTGGTGGTCAATTGTTCGCCGCCCCCTTTTACGTGGGCCCCGTTTGCAGCGCCAATCGTGCGCCCGCTGTCAGCCATCGGTAAAGCTGTAGCCCGCGCCGTACAGGGTATCGATCGCATCAAAGGTGGTATCGACCACCTTGAACTTGCGGCGCATCCGCTTGATGTGGCTATCAACCGTGCGATCATCGACGAACACATCGTCAGGATAGGCGGCATCCATCAATTGATTGCGGCTTTTGATCACGCCGGGGCGGATGGCGAGCGCTTCGAGGATCAGGAATTCGGTGACGGTCAGGCTGACGGGCAGGCCATCCCACGCCACGTGATGGCGCGCAGGGTCCATGAACAATCGCCCGCGCACCAGTTTGGCAGGCGCTGATTCGGGCTGAAGCGCGGCGGCATCGCTGCCCGGCGCACCATCGGCGCGGCGCAGGATGGCGCGGATCCGGGCGATCAGCAGGCGCTGGCTGAAAGGTTTGGCGATGTAATCATCCGCGCCCAGTTCCAGCCCGGCTTCCTCGTCGCTTTCATCATCCTTGCTGGTCAGGAAAATCACCGGCAGCGCGGAATGTTCGCGCAGGCGGCGCAGCAATTCCATGCCGTCCATCTTGGGCATCTTGATGTCGAACACGGCCAGATCGGGCGGATTATCCAGCAGCGCCTTCAACGCGGTTTCGCCGTCGGAATACAGCCGCGTGGCAAACCCTTCGGATTGCAGCGCGATTGATACCGTGGTGAGGATATTGCGATCATCATCGACCAGCGCAATCTGCATGACGCGCCCAAGCTCGTTGGCTCCGGCGCCGGTGACGACACTGGTCGGAGCCGATGCGGCGAGGGGTTGGTCGGAGGTGATGTCGGACATGATCGAAGATCCCTTACGCGCCGCGCTTTGCATGACACAAGCCATAGCGCGATTTCAAGCATAGCCGGACGATCCGCCGGGTCAGTTCCGGTGCAAATGTGCAGCATGTAATTCGCCAGGTTTGCATACGTATGCGCAAATGCTAGGCGGCATCCGGGATCAGTCGCGGGGATTCGCTGTTCGCAGCGGCCCTGCTGCCCTGCCATTTTGCCTCGGGGCTCGCAAAAGCTCCAGTGCCCAGGAGAGACGACTTTGACTTCGCTCGCACATCCACTGTCCGCCCAGAACCTGCACACGCGGGCGACAATTCACGCCAACCTTGGCACCGCTGCGCTGGTGGAACATGCGCTGGCAAAGGGTGAAGGCAAGCTGACCGCGCATGGCGCGCTGCTGGTGGAAACAGGCAAGTTCACCGGGCGCAGCGTCAAGGACAAGTTTATCGTGCGCGACGCCGCGACCGAAGACACGATCAACTGGGGCCCAATCAACCAACCGATGAGCCCGGAACATTTCGCCGCCTTGAAGGCCGATTTCCTTAGCGCGCTCGAAGGGCAGGATGAACTTTACGTCGCTGATCTGTTCGGCGGATCGCAGCCCGAATATCGCGTCAATGTGCGGGTGATCACCCAGATGGCGTGGCACAGCCTGTTCGTGCGCACACTGCTGGTGCGCCCCGCTGCGGAAGAAATCGCAAACTTCGCGCCCGAATACACCATCATCAATCTGCCCAGCTTCAAGGCGAACCCCGAACGCCACGGTTGCCGCAGCGATACGGTGATCGCGGTGAGCTTTACCGAAAAGCTGATTCTGATCGGCAATACCGAATATTCGGGCGAGATGAAGAAGGGCGTGTTCGGCCTGCTCAACTACCTTCTGCCCGCGCAAGGCGTGATGCCCATGCACTGTTCGGCAAACATCGGCGCAGACGGTAAAAGCGCAATTTTCTTCGGTCTGTCGGGCACTGGCAAGACCACGCTTTCGGCCGATGCCAGCCGCACGCTGATCGGCGATGATGAACACGGCTGGTCGGACACCGCCGTGTTCAATTTCGAAGGCGGCTGTTATGCCAAGATGATCAACCTTTCGGCCGAAGGTGAGCCGGAAATCTACGCCACCACCCGGATGTTCGGCACGATCCTTGAAAACGTGGCGATGGATGAGGCCACGCGTGAGCTCGATTTCACCGATGCTTCGCTGACCGAAAATACCCGCGGCGCCTATCCGATCGAATTCATCCCGAATACGAGCGAGAAGAACCTCGGCCCGGCGCCGTCGAATGTGATCATGCTGACCGCCGATGCCTTTGGCGTGCTGCCCCCGATCGCGCGGCTGACGGCGGATCAGGCGATGTATTACTTCCTCAGCGGCTACACTGCCAAGGTGGCAGGCACCGAAATCGGCGTGACCGAGCCTGAGGCGACCTTCAGCACCTGTTTCGGCGCTGCCTTCATGCCGCGCCACCCGAGCGTTTACGGCAACCTGCTGAAAGAGCGTATCGGCAGGGGCAACGCGGAATGCTGGCTGGTCAACACCGGCTGGACCGGCGGCAAGTATGGCACCGGCAGCCGGATGCCGATCAAGGCGACCCGCGCGCTGCTTAATGCCGTGCTTGACGGCAAAATGGACAGCGTCGAGTTTCGCAAGGATCCCAATTTTGGCTTTGACGTGCCGGTGTTCGTGCCCGCGCTGGCCGAAGCGGGGCTGGATCAGACCATCCTCGACCCGCGGAGCACCTGGGCCGATCCGGCGGAGTATGACGCGACCGCGCGCAAATTGGTGCAGCTGTTCATCGACAACTTCGCCCAGTTCGAAGCCCATGTCGACGAAGGCGTGCGCCAAGCTGCTCCGGCACCGGTTGCGGCCTGATTAACTGGTTTTCCCTGCCATTTGGGCGTAACATCGATGGTGGAGTATAATGCTCCAACAGCAAGGGATAGTAGCATGAGCATTCTCGACGGGATTCTGAAGAACATCGGCGGCGCGCCGGATGATGTGGTCAATCTGGCCAAGCAGGTCGGGCTTGATCCGGCGATGGTCGAAAAGGCGATTGCGACCCTGGGCCACACCCATCAACTGGATGGCGATACCGTGGAACTGGCGGCGGAAAAGACCGGTATGAGCCCGGACATCCTCAACCAGATCGTTGGTGCCATCGGCGGCGAAGGCTCACTCACCAACTTTGCCTCGATCCTCGACAAGGACGGTGACGGCAACCCGATCAACGACATCCTCGGCATGGCCAAGGGATTGTTCGGCAAGAGCTGAACTGGCGCATGGGGCGCGGGCCGACTCTCAATTGTCGTCGCCCCCGCCCCCTTCGCCATCATCTTCCTCCGCGGTCAGGGCTGCGGGATCGAAGCTGGCAACTGTGATCCTCTGCCCATCAGGCGTGCCGGCAAGCTGTTCCATCAGGTTGCGCGCAGCCGTGGCTCGCTTTCCCCCATGCGGATCGGCCGCAACGGGGCTCAGCAAGAAGCGCGCAATCGTGTTTTCTCCCTCTGACGCCTTGAGCAAGGCCACCTCGATCGCAAGAAGCTGATCGAACGGTGCCAGTTCGCTCGCCCGTTCTAGCGCGTGGCGCGCAGCTTCAGGCGGGGCAACACCGCGCCGCGTGAAGCTGCGATAATAGTGGATCAACGGCTGGGTGTGATCGGCCTCGATCCCGTTCAGCGCTTCGAACGGACGCATCGCGGCGACAAAGGCAGCCTCCTTGTCATCAGCCGCCGCGGCCTTGCGGAACAAGGCATAACCTTTCTGAACATAGGCATCGAGCGCCATCCGGTCGGCAGCGATAGCGGCATCGGCAGCGGCAATCGCGGCGTCATCATTCCCGGCATCATATTCAGCCTCTGCCAGTCCGGAAAGCACCGCGGCATCACCTGGATAGCGCTCGGCAATCTTGCGCGCGTCGATAACCAGCTCTGCGGCGCGTTCTGCGTTGACCCCGCGTTTGGAGCGCTGGATCACCGGCATCATCGCCGCGTGCCCTTCGCTGATCGGGGCGACGCGCACCGCACCGATCTGGATCGCTTCGCCCGGAAAACGCATTCCGGCCAGGCTGCGCTGACGGGCATAGGCGCTCAGTTCGCGTTCCAGCGTCGCAAGATCACCGAAAAACCGCTGGCCAGCGGTCAGACTGTCGGTTCCGTTCGCCACCGCCTCCCAATATTGCGCCAACTGGCCTGAACGCGCGGGGTTGAAGCGCAGGTAGTGGAACAGCAGCCAACTGCGCCCATAGAACGCATCGTAACGTCTCCCGCGGTTCTTGCGGTAGGTTTCATCATCAAGCAACTCAATCACCGATACCGGAGCCGCCTGGCTGATTTCATAGGCGCGGTCGTTGTTGGGCAGGCCGAGATCGACCGAGCCATCAGGATTGAATCGTGCCGAGGAGAAGTATTCCGCCGCCCCTTCGCTTAGCCAGCGCGGCATCGCGTGGCGTGCGGAGCCGATCAGAAAGTGGTGGGCATATTCATGCAGCAG
>JANQTR010000257.1:8573-9213 GCA_030731635.1 Erythrobacter sp.
ACCACCCTCTGCCGTGCGGGGGCGGATATTGGGAACGAAGGCCACCGAACCGTTTGCCCGCGGAATGTAGAATCCACCGACGTTGGAATTGGAGCTCCCGTAGATTGCGCGCAATTCTTCGATACTGCCGACAAGATAGATGGTCAGCCGGCTCGATGGGCTCGGGACGACTACCTTGCGGCCGCTCTCCATCTCCATCGCCACGTGATACCGTTCCAGCATCTGCGCAAATTCGCCGAGGTCCTCAGCGCGCGAATCGGAATAGATCACGAACCGTTCGCTCTCGGCCTTGTGCCATTCGGCCAGTGCCGGATGGGCGATGAAGGCCAGCAACAGTGCCGCCACGACCCCGCGCAATCCTGCCAGAATTGTCATCTCTGCATCCCCTCGCTTTGCCTGCGACTGCATTGCGTGGCCATCAGGGTAGAGAAAATTTCGCCGTTTGCCAGAGGCTTTGTGCCGGAAATCGCAGGAATTTTGCGCTGCCGCCTAGCCCATGTTCGTCCGCGTATCTTCCAGATATTGCCAGATCCGGCTGACCACCACCGATCCTTCGCCGACCGCGCTGGCAACCCGTTTGACAGACCCTGCGCGCACATCGCCAACTGCAAAGATCCCTTGCGCGGTGGTGGCATAATCA
>JANQTR010000258.1 GCA_030731635.1 Erythrobacter sp.
AAGAAGATACTTTAGTCAATGAGAGAGATATCACTGACAAACTGAAAAAATAGCCGAGGATACTGAATGCCTTTCCAAAGGGTCGCAGCGGTCATCTTTGATATGGACGGTCTGCTGTTCGATACTGAGCGCCTGTACGCTGAAGCGATGATGGCGGCGGCGGTTGAAATGGGTGCTTCGCTCAAGCCAGCAGCAATCCACCGCACGATCGGGCTACCAGCGGCAGACTGCGGTGACATCTGGGCCGAGTATTTTCCGCCTGACTTCGATGTAGATGCATTCTGGTTAGCGTCGTCTGCCAATTTCAAAATGCAGGCTGAAACACGGCTTACGTTGAAGGCCGGAGCTATCGAGTTGCTAGACCTGCTTGAAAATTTGAACCTGCCGCGCGCGATCGCAACATCGTCTGATCGGGCAACGGTCGACCATCACCTTGACAAGGCAGGTATCGCGGAACGCTTCAACGCGATCATTGCATTTGGCGACTATGCCGAAGGCAAGCCTCATCCTGCGCCTTATATTGCTGCTGCGACACGACTCGACGTTGACCCGGCGATTTGTTTGGCTCTTGAGGACTCTTACAACGGCGTTCGCTCAGCTGCCGCCGCTGGAATGATCACAATCATGGTGCCTGATCTACTTGAGGCCACTCAAGAAATGCACGAGCTGTCGCTTCAAGTCGTGCGCGATTTACATGACGTCTGTGCGCTGTTTGCGGATAGTGCGAGCTAGAGCGGCAGCTTTCGAGCATACTGATTTTGATCGGACCGGCGTAAGATTGGATCGCCATCCCTCCCCCCAACACAGCAAAAGCCCGGAGCCGTGCGGCTCCGGGCTTGCCTGTTCCGCCCTCAGGGGGGAAGGGGGGTGCAGGCGGGGCTGAGTCTTACCGCAGCAGCGACAGGACGTTCTGCTGCGACTGGTTGGCCTGCGCCAGCATCGCGGTCGACGCCTGGCCAAGGATCTGCGCCTTGGCGAGTGCGGTCGTTTCTGCCGAATAGTCGGTGTCTTCGATCCGCGAACGGGCGTCGGTGAGGTTGGTGGACACGTTGGTGAGGTTGCTCACCGCCGATTGCAGGCGGTTCTGCACCGCACCCAGATCAGCGCGCGCCGTGGTCACCGAACCGATTGCGGTGTCATATTGATCCAGTGTCGCTGCGGTCACTGCGCCCGGGGTTGCCCCGAAGGTGACCACGGCTGCCAGATCGCCGCCCGCCACGTCGAGTTCGGGCAAGTCGATGTCGATCGTGTCGGCCGTCTGCGCACCAGCCTGAATGGTGATGGTGTTGGTTGCGGTCGAGAACAGGTTGATGCCGTTGAACTCGGTGTTCTCGACGATCTGGTTGATCTGCGCGGCGAGAGCATTCTGTTCGGTTTCGATGTTGGCGATGTCGTCGGCCGAATAGGTGCCGTTGTTCTTCTGCACGGTCAATTCGCGGCTGCGCTGCAGGATGTTGGTGATTTCGTCGAGCGAACCTTCAGCGGTCTGCGCCAGCGAAATACCGTCGTTGGCGTTGCGAACGCCCTGGGCGATGCCGCGGATCTGCGAGGTGAACGAAGCGGCAATGGCAAGGCCGGCAGCGTCGTCAGAGGCGCTGTTGATGCGGCGACCGGTCGAAAGGCGTTCAGCAGCTTGGCCGAGCATCTTGCTGGCTTCGGTGCTGGCGTTGGTGGCGCGAAGGGCGGAAATATTGGTGTTGATCACGTTCATTGGTCAGAACTCCTGAATGGTCAGGCAGGACGAACAAGCCCGTCGCTGCTGGCCAATAGAGCGGCTGTCTGCCGGGATGTTTAAGTGAGAACTTTTTTTCACTTCTTTTCAATGCGATAAAAAAGAAGCCTTGGCGAAAAGCTAGCGCCAGCCCTGCCCGCGCTCCGATCCAAGGGCTGCGCCGCATAGGGAAAGCTACGGGGGCTTAAATTTGCCACATGTGCAGCGTCCGGGCGGCAAAGGATTGCCGAGACCAAAGAACGCCAACGGCCAGGACCATCGGCCGGGACGCAATATCAAGACCAAGACCAACACCAAGACCACAGGGGCCAATATGACAACTCCGGCGAGAATAGCCGCGCACGGTGATACAGAGCACGCAGCATTAATCGGCATTACCGTGCCGCTGATGGGTGGGCGCTGGCAGCGTGACCGGATCGTGCTGGGCCAGAGCATTCCGCCCGCAATGGCTGCCGGGATCGCGCGCAGCGGCAATGTTGCGATTGATTTATCCTATACAGACACCCCCACCCTGCGTCTGACCGCGCCTTCGCGCGTGGTGCTGGCTTATGATGCGCAAGACCTGCCCACCGCGCGCGGGGCGTTGATCGCCGCGTCCGCGCAGGGCGGCTGGCCGATTGCCGCCGACCCGCAATCGCTCGCGCTGCTGACGCTGGCTGAACGGATTGCGCAAAGCGAAATTCCCGTCCTGCTCGAAGGGCCGACCGGCACCGGCAAGGAGGTTCTGGCGCAATTCATCCACCGCCTTTCCGCGCGTGAGAGCGGGCCATTTGTCGCGGTCAATTGCGCCGCCATGCCCGAAGCCATGCTGGAAGCTTTGCTGTTCGGTCACAAGAAGGGCGCGTTTACCGGTGCATCCGACACCGGCGAAGGCCTGTTCCGCGCGGCGGACAAGGGCACGCTGTTGCTGGACGAGATTGGCGAACTGCCGCTCGCCTTGCAGGCCAAACTGCTGCGCGCCTTGCAGGAAGGCGAGATTTTGCCGCTGGGCGCCACCCGCCCGATCAAGGTCGATGTGCGAGTGATAGCGGCCACCAACCGACACCTTGCCGCCGAAGTCGAAGCCGGGCGGTTCCGCGAGGATCTGCTTTATCGTCTGAATGTGTTCCCTCTGCGGCTGCCCGCCCTGCGCGACCGGACGGGCGATATTGCCGCGCTCGCCTTCGGGATGCTGTTGCGCCATGCCCCCGGACCGGAACAGCCGGGCTGGATCGACCGCGCGGCGCTGTCCCTGCTGGAGACACACGCATGGCCCGGCAATGTCCGCGAGCTTGAAAACGTCATCCGCCGCGCGATCCTGCTGGCGGACGGCGCGGAGGTGATTGGCGCCGGTCATATCGTGTTCGACACTGCGGTTCGCCCAGTCGTAAAAGCGGCGGCGGAGGCGGCGGCCATGGCCGTTCCGCTTTCCGACAAGCTTTCGTCACGAGACTCAGCCCTGCCCTCAGCCCTGTCCCCGGGCAAATCGGCCCGCTCGCTATCCGATGTCGCCTTTGCATCTGAAGCCCGCGCGATTCTGGAAACGCTCGCCAATCACTGCGGCAATCGCGCCGCCACCGCGCGCAGCCTGGGCATATCGGAGCGCACCTTGCGTTACCGCCTCGCCTCGATGCGCGGAGCCGGGTTGCTGGCGGTGGGAGGTGCAGCATGAACGGCCTGCGTGCCGCAATCGGCGTTCAGGATGTGATGGCGCTGCGCCAACAGGTGCTCGCCCGCAGTGCGTCCTTGCGCGAAGTGCGCGCGGCGAGCGAGGTGGGGCAAACGCCGCTGGCCTTCAACGCCCCCACGCAGGCGCCCGGCGCCGGATTTGCCGATACGCTGACCACCGCGCTGCGTCAGGTCAGTGCGGTGCAGGCGCGCTCGGGCGATATTCAGGTCGCCTATGAACGTGGTGAGGTGACCGATATCGCGCAGGTGATGCTGGCCCGGCAGGAAGCCGGTGTTGCATTCGAAGCGACCTTGCAGGTGCGCAACAAACTGCTGACGGCCTATCAAGATATCATGCGGATGGGGGGCTAAACCGTGGCTGACGCAACTCTTCCGGTTCCCGCTGATGCAGCGGGCCTGCCGTCTGTCCCTGCCGCTGCGACGGGGTGGCGCACCATGCTACCCCCGCAAGTGGCCGGGTTTGTCAGCCAGCCTGCGCTGGCCCGCGCCTTGCCTGCATTGGCCGGGGTCGGCGCGCTGGCGGCGGCAGGTGCCTTGTGGATGACCTTGTCGTCCGGCTCTGACCGACTGCTTTATTCCAATCTGACCGATATCGAACGCGCCAAGGTGGTTGAAACCCTGGACGCAGGCGGGATCGACTACACCATCGACAATTCCACCGGCGCGCTGGCGGTGTCGGAAAACGATCTGTACCGCGCGCGGATGCTGGTTGCCAGCGACGCCGGGATCGCTGCGCCCGAAGGGGCCAGCGAAATGCTCGACGCGATGCCACTGGGCACCTCGCGCACGCTGGAGGGCGAACGCCTGCGGATGGCGCGCGAACGCGAACTGATGCTGACGATCCGCGAGATCGACGGGATCGAAAGCGTCCGCGTCCACCTTGCCACGCCCGAACGATCGGTGTTCGTGCGCGAAAACAATCCGCCTTCCGCATCGGTAATGGTGCGTCTGGTCAACGGGCGCAGCCTGTCGCAAGGTCAGGTCGAGGCAATCGTCAATCTGGTCGGCGCATCGGTGCCGGGTCTGAGCGCGGACGCGGTGCGGGTGGTCGATCAGAATGGCCGCCTGCTGTCCGACCCGCGTGAAGCCGAAGGCGAAGGGCTGACGCTGCAACGCGAATTCGAGGCCAAGCTGCGCGAACAGGTGGATAGCCTGCTGCTGCCCCTGCTGGGCGAAGGCAATTTTTCAGCCCAAGTGCAGGTCGAACTTGATCAGAATGAAGTAACATCCGCGCGCGAGACCTATGAAAAAGAAGGCGTGGTGCGCGCCATCAGCGAACGCAATTCCTCGCGCACCGGGGCGGCTCCGGTGGGCGGTGTGCCCGGCGTTGCGGCCAATACGCCGCCGCCCGATGCAACGCTGGTCAATGGCCCGCCGCAGCCGGCCGCGCCTGCCGCGGGCGCTGGCACAGCCGACACCGAAACCGCGGTTGACCGCAATTACGAACTTGGCCGCGAAGTCGCGGTAACCACGGCGCGGCCCGGCGGGTTGAAGAAATTGTCGGTCGCAGTCGCCGTCAGCAGCGATGCTCTGAAAGCCGCAGCCCCGATGACCGCCGCCCAGCTTGAAGCGCTGGTCACCGCAGCAGTGGGCGGCAATGCCCAGCGCGGCGATCAGATCGAAGTGGTCGCCAGCAAGTTCGAACCGGCCGACCTTGAACCCCCGGCCTTTTACGAAGAGCCTTGGTTTGCGATGCTGGTGCGATACGGCACGGCCCTGGCTGCGGTATTGCTGGTGTTGCTGCTGGCGGTGCGTCCGTTGATCGGCAAGCTGCGCGGGCGCGGCGAGGCCAACGCCGCAGAACCCGACAACACGGCGCAGCGGGCGTTGAGCGGCAGTGGTGGTGCGCCTGACGCGCGCCGTGCGGTGCTGAACCAGGCGGATAGCGGCACCGCGTTGGGCGATCTGCCCAAGCAGGTTGAGCTTGCCCGGCGTCTGGCCGCCAGCCAGCCTGAACGCGCGGTCGAAGCCTTGCAGCGCATGCTCGAAGCCCCCGAACCCCAAAGCCCCGAAGCGAATGCATCATGAGCCTTGAGACTGATATTTCCGAAGCCGATGCCGACACCCAGACCACAGCCGCGCCTGAAACCCTGCTGAGCCGGGTTGACCGCGCGGCGGTGTTCCTGATGCTGCTGGGCGATGACGAGGCGACCAGCCTGTTGTCGCGCATGTCACCCGGCGAGCTGGAAAAGCTGGGCGCAGCGATGATGGCGCTGGGCGAAATCGATCAGCCGCGCATGGCCGAAGCGCTGGCCGATTTCGCGGGCGAGGCAGCACGCGAATTGCTGCCCCAGCGCGGCCGCAATGACCGTGTGCGCACCTTGCTCGACAAGGCGCTGGGCCCCGCGCGCGCAGAAAGCATGATGCAGCGGATCGAACCCGACGCCGCGCCGCGCACGCTCGAAATGGCGCGCTGGCTCGCCCCGACGGTGCTGGTCAAGCTGATCCTGGATGAACATCCGCAGGTGATCGCCGCTTTGCTGCTGCTGATCGAACCGGAACCGGCGGCCGAAATCCTCGCCATGTTGCCATTGGAACTGCAATCGCTGGTGGTGGAACGCGTGGCCCGCAGTGGGGCGATTTCGGGACAGGCGATTGCCACGATCGACACGCTGCTGACCCAGCGGATCAGCGCCACCTTCGGTACGGCTGCGCTGATGCTGGGCGGCCCGCGCGAAGCGGCAAACCTTATCAATCTGGCCGCAGGCGAACTGCGCAACACCGTGCTGCCCACCATTGCCAGCCGCGATGCACCACTGGCCGAACGGATCGAAGAAGAATTGTTCACCTTCGAAATGCTGTTCGCACTCGATCCGATGTCGATGGGCCGCCTGCTGCGCGATGTCGACAGCGAAAAACTGGTCGATGCGCTCAAAGGCCTCAAGGAGCCCGACCGGACGCCCTTCTTTGCCGCCATGTCGAGCCGTGCGGCAGACGGCGTCAAGGACGAGATCGAACTGCGCGGACGCTTGTCGAAGGCCGATGTTGCCGCCGCGCAGAAGGCGATTGTCGAAATCGCCCGCGGGCTGGCCGATGCGGGCGAAATCGTGATCGGGAGCGGCAATGGCGAATTCGTCTGATTGGATGGGGGCGCTGCGCGGCCTTGAAACGGCACCGCAGGCCGATGCGCCGGGATGGATGGCCTTGGTGGCAGAGCCGCCCGCGTTTCGCGAAGCGCTGGCCTATGGCGTGCGCGAACCCGAACTGCCCACCGGGCGCCAACCCGATGTGCCTGAACCGGTGCCTGATCCGGCGGAACATGCGCTGGCCCGTGCCTTTGCCGATGGCGAGGCCGCCGGGCGCCGCGCTGCTGCCGCCGAAGCTGACGCGGCTGCTGCTCGCCAACGCGCGCTGCGACTGGCCTTCCGGTCGCTGGATGAAACCGCGCGTGAGGTATTGAGCCATGATCTGGCCGATACCGTGATCGCGCTGTGCGACAGTGCGATTGCCGGGTGCGTGATTGACCGCGATGGCTTGCTGGCGCGATGCCAGGCGGCAGCGCGGCGGATTGGCGGCGCGGCCGAGGCGCTGAACCTGCATCTGCATCCCGATGATCTGGCGCTGCTGGGGCCCGACGCGCTCGGCGGGTGGCAGGTCACGCCTGACCCGGCGCAGGAACGCGGCCGGGTGCTGATCGAGGGCGCCGAAGGCGTCGTCAGCGATGGCCCCGCCGAATGGCGCCGCGCAATTGCCGCCGCGGTGCGCGGATGATCGCCGAACTGCAACTGGATCTGGCACGGATGCGCGCCGCGCCTGTGGCCAGCGGCCCGGTTCTGACCGGCCGCGTGGTAACCTGCGACGGCGGGCTGATCGAGGTCGAAGGCCTGCCGCTGCCGGTCGGATCGCTGGGCTCTATTGAAAATGACGCCGGGGCCGAATGCCTTGCCGAAGTGATCGGGTTTCGCGCCGGGCATTCGCTGATGATGCTGCTGGGCGATACGATGTTGCTGCGCCCCCATGCGCGGGTGCGCGCGCTGGGCAATCCGGGCGAAGTGCGGGTTGGCCCGGCATTGCTGGGCCGCGCCGTCGATGCGCTGGGCGATCCGATTGATGGCGGCCCACGGCTTGATCTGAAACAGGTATGGCCGCTGGCGGGCAAGCGCGAAGGCGCGTTGGAGCGCGCCAGCGTGCATGTGCCGTTTGATTGCGGCGTGCGCGCGATCAATGCGCTGGCCACGATGGGCGTCGGCCAAAGGCTGGGTGTGATGGCCGGATCGGGCGTCGGCAAATCAGTGCTGGTCGATACCATCGCTGGCCACGCGGTGGCCGATGTCACCGTGGTGGCGTTGATTGGTGAACGCGCGCGCGAAGTGTCGGATTTTGTCCAGCGCCACATGGCAGGCCACCGGCGCGGCGGGATTGTGGTGGTGGCCGTCCCCGCCGATCATGCCCCCAACCTGCGGCTGCGCGCGGCGCAATATGCCAGCGCAATTGCCGAATATTTCCGCGGACAGGGCAAACGGGTGCTGCTGATCCTCGACAGTCTGACCCGCGTGGCTCACGCCGCGCGCGAACTGGCGCTGGTGCTGGGGGAGCCGGGCGCGGCGCGAGGCTATCCGCCGTCGGCGCTGGCAGCCGTCACGCGGCTGGTCGAACGCGCGGGCAATTCGGCGCGCACCGGCGGGGCGGTGACCGGGATTTATACCGTGCTGGCCGATGGCGATGATGCGAATGACCCGGTGGTCGATACCGCGCGCGCGATTCTGGATGGGCATATCGTGCTGTCGCGCGCTCTGGCGCAGCGCGGTCATTATCCCGCGATTGATGTGCCCGCATCGCTCAGCCGGGTGATGGATGATCTGGTGTCGCCCGAAATCGCGGCGGCCGCGCGCCGCCTGCGCGCGCTGATTGCCGCGCGTGAGGATAACCGCGATCTGGTGCTGATGGGGGCGTACCGGGCGGGCAGCGAACCCTTGCTGGACGAAGCGCTGGCGCTGAGCGCGGTGATCGACCGGTTCCTGACCCAGACGCGCGGTGCGGCCGAACCGCTGGCCGATAGCCATGCCGCGCTGGCGCAGTTGATGGGCGCCAAGACCGGGCCGGGCGATGCGTGAAGAACGCCGCCTATCGCTGATCCAGCGCCAGAGCCTGATCGCCGCAGTCGCGCGCAAGCAGGCGCTGCGCGGTCTGGCTGAAGCGCTGGACACCGAAAAGCGCAGCAACGCTTTGGCGCAGAAAAGCCAACTGCTGGTGGCCGCCAGCGCTGCACAACCCGGCGCGACCATCGGCGCAGTGTTGCAAGGGCGCGCGGCTTTCACCGCCAGCCTCGCGCAGCTCGCTGCGACCGCCGGACAGGCCGCGCATGATGCCAGCCGCCAGACCGCGTGGCAGGCCGAAACGCTGGGTCAGGCTGAAACCCGCGCCAAACGGCTGGCTGAACGCGAAGCCGAAGCCCGCACCGCGCTGGATCTGGTGAAGGCGCGCAAGGCCGAAGCTCACAACGCAGCGGGGCTGGCACGCAAGTTGCAGAGATAGGCTCACAAGCCCGTCCACCGGCACGCAGGCCAGCCGCAATCCCGGCCCGCGCTGTTCGATTTTCGATGCAAGGATGATATGATGATCGCATTCCAGCCCGACCTGCCGATGCTGTCCGGCGCGTTGCCGAGCGCAGGTGTTCTGGCGCAGCCGGAAGCAAGGGCGGGTGCCGGAGCTGGAGCTGGAGCAGGCCCCGGATCAGGGATGGGCGCGGCGCTTGATTTTGCCGGGCTGGTCAATGCCGCGCTGCCCGGCGGCAAAGTCAGCGCGGCCTTTGCGCCAGATCGCAGCGCCAATGGCGTGCCAGATGCCCCCATCCTGCCTGAT
>JANQTR010000259.1 GCA_030731635.1 Erythrobacter sp.
GCCGCAATCCGCGACCGGGAACAGGCAGGGGCGGTTATGGGAAAGCTAGGCCTGAGTCAAGCAAGGCAAGCATCGGCAGGCGAAGATCGGCGTAAGCCAGCTGGGGCGCCGACGCAAACGCCGGGCGCGCCGCCGCCGAAGCCGCTGTTGCTACGGGACGATGCACCGCCCAATGCCGCAGCATCGGTTCGTCTGCCAGAACCATGGCTGCGATAACTGGCGCAAATGCGCGCGCCGCTGGCACACGCGCATCACGAACACGCGGCGCAGCATCAAGCGGGGCAATCCATTGCGCCATGTCCGTGCCTTTGAGCCACAGCGCGCCCGCGTGCGGAACCGAATTGGTCATCGCATAGAAATCGCGCGCTTCAGCCGCGCTCATCCCCATTTCGGCGTAATAATCGAGATAGAGCCGGTTTTCAGGCGCATCAGCGGCGAAATCGTCCGGCTCGCGCCCTCGCTCATCACGCCACGAATGCACTGCGAACAGCGCGCCGGGGTCCATCGTGCGGCGCGTTCCAGCCAGGAACAGCTCCACCGCGCCCGAGCGCGCCGATCCGCCCTCGGGCACATGGGTCGCCAGCCCCGCTGCGCGGATGGCCCGCCCCAGCTTGAGGTTGGCCAGATCATGATTGGTGCCCGGCGCATCGGCAAATTCGATCACAGACAGACCGGGAAAGGCTGCCAACATCGCGGCAAATGCCTTCGGCGAGGCGGCATCGGTGGTGGCGACCAGCGCGGCGCGGGCTTCGTCAAGCACCCGGAAGGGGCCAAACTGTGCGATCCCCGCCTGCATCCGCGACACGGGCCGCGCCGTGCCTGCGATAAAGCGGGAAGGTTCGGTGAATACTGATTCGGTGATGGTGACACCATCAGCGCGGGTCACGGTGGTGGTAACTGCAGGCTCATACACTGCAGGCGTCGTCAGCGTGTCCGTGTGATCATCCACCCGCACCCAGCGCGCGCTGACCGGGTCCCATTCTTCCACCCAGCTGGTGCTTGCCACCACTCGCGCGCCCGACTGCGCAATGGCACCCGTGCCGGGCAACAGCAGCGCAAGGGCAGCAAACAGAAGGGCGAGGGCGCGTGTCATCCACTACACCATCGCCCCGGTCGGCCTGCCAAATGATCAAGATTTATGCTTTAAAAAACCTTTTTGCGTCCTTCCCAAGCCGCTCGACAAGCCTCTCTTAACCCTGCACTATCCGGGTGGGACGGGATAAAGGGGCAAGAGATGGTCGCGCTGGTTCGGACGGTTGCCTATCTCGGGCTGGAGGCGCGGAGCGTTGAGGTGCAATGTCAGGTGGCCCCCGGCATGCCGCGCTTTACCGTGGTCGGCCTGCCCGACAAGGCGGTGAGCGAAAGCCGCGAACGGGTGCAATCGGCGCTGTCGGCGATGGGACTGGCGCTGCCGCCCAAGCGGATCACGATTAACCTCTCCCCCGCCGATCTGCCCAAGGACGGATCGCATTACGATCTGCCGATTGCGCTGGCGCTGCTGGCAGCGATGGGTGTGACCGATGCTGAACAGCTGGGCGACTGGATCGCGGTGGGTGAATTGTCATTGGATGGCCGGATCGTCGCCAGCCCCGGCGTGCTGATCGCAGCGCTCCACGCCAGCGAGGCGGGAACCGGGCTGATCTGCCCCGCCGAACAGGGGCCAGAGGCGCGCTGGGCCAGTGGTGTGCCCGTGCTCGCCCCGCGCGATCTGGTCAGCCTGCTCGGCCATCTGAAAGGCAGCCTGACCCTGACCGAACCCCCGCCGGGTGAGGTGGAGCAGGCGCGGGTCACCAATGACCTCAAACAGGTGAAAGGGCAGGAAACCGCCAAACGCGCTCTCGAAATCGCGGCGGCTGGCGGGCACAACCTGTT
>JANQTR010000260.1 GCA_030731635.1 Erythrobacter sp.
TGGGGGGAGGGCGCACAGCTTCACTTGGCGTTCAGCGCGGGCGTGGTTATAGAGCGGGCCATGGCAACCACGCTCACCGCTCACATCGTCCGCGCCGCCCTGCTTGCGGCCACTGTCACCACCCTGTCGGCCTGTGCCGGCAAGACCGAGGGCAAGGACGTCGCCTACGTCGCGCGCGATGTCGAATCGCTCTATGCCGAGGCGCAGCGGCGGCTGGACCGGGGCAACACCTTGCAGGCGGCGGCGCTGTTTGACGAGGTGGAGCGTCAGCACCCCTATTCGCCCTGGGCCCGCCGCGCACAGTTGATGAGCGCCTTCAGCTATTACATCGCGCGTGATTACAACAAGGCGATCCTGAATTCGCAGCGGTTCCTGTCGATCCACCCGGGGAATAAGGACGCGCCTTACGCGTACTACCTGATCGCGCTCAGCTATTACGAGCAGGTCAGCGATGTGAACCGCGACCAGAAGATCACCGAACAGGCGCAGACCGCGCTGCGCGAAGTCAACCGGCGCTTTCCGCAGACCGAATATGCCGCCGATGCGCGGTTGAAGCTGGACCTTGTCGCCGATCACCTTGCGGGCAAGGAGATGGAGATCGGGCGCCATTATCAGCGTTCAGGCCAATGGCTCGCCGCTGATCTGCGGTTCCGCAACGTGATCGAGAAATTCGACACCACCAGCCACACGCCTGAGGCTTTGTATCGCCTCACCGAAAGCAGCCTCGCGCTCGGCGTGCCGCAGGAAGCGGTGAAATATGCCGCCGTGCTGGGCGCCAACTACCCCGGCAGCGAGTGGTACGAACGCGCCTACAAGCTGATCGACAAAAACGCCGAGGGTGTGAGCGCGTCGTAGCGGGATGCCGGTTCGCCGTGTGATGTTGCGTTAGACGCAGATTTGCCGCGTCCGGCGCAGTCCTGCGTTATGGTCGTTGCAGTTGACGGTTTTTCGCCACTTGGCGCAGCAAAGCCGCCATTCCGATAGCGCCCCCGAAGCGGTCTTGTCACACCGTCATTTCGCGGTGCTTCCCTGCATGTCGCAACACGCAGGGAAGCCGCCTGCGAAACAGGTGTCAGAATTGCGCCGTCAACCGCGCCCAAATGCCACGGCCGGGACCCGGCAGGCGCTCACCCAGCGGAACATCAGACGCACCCACGCGGCTGCGTCCGGCCAGATGCGGGGCGTAAGCCTCGTCCAGCAGGTTCTCGACCCCAGCTTCAAGCGCCAGTCCTTCGTCAAAGCTGTACCGCGCAAACAGTCCCACGGTGGCATAGCCATCGCCTGAAAGCTCACCGTTGGTTTGTGACACCCGGTTCTGGTCAGCTGCTGCGAACAGTTCTGCCCCCAGCGCCAACTGATCGGTTGCCCAGGTCGCCGACAGCCTCAAATTGGCAGGAGGAATGCGGTAGAGATCATCGCCAATATCGCGCCGCTGACCGCGCACGAAGCTGGCTGTCCCCGCCAGTTCGATCTGCGACGCAGGCCGGACCACAAAATCCAGATCAGCGCCATAAAGCTCGGCATCGGTATTGCGGAACTGCAGCGGCGTGGGATCGCCGTTCATGTTCGCAACCATCTCCACCGGGCTATCGATCACACCTACGGTGGCTTCGAACGGCGTGCCCTGAATGAAGTCGTCGACCCTGCGGTAGAACACCGTAGGGCGCAGCGTCAGCCAGTCGGTGTCAAGATCGAACCCGGCCTCAGCAATATAGGCCACTTCAGGCTTCAGCGCCTGATTCCCGACATAGATATTGCCATCGGCAAGACCGAAGCTGGCCTCGGTCGGAAGCCAGGCAAAGCGTTCGAGCACGCTGGGAACACGGCTTTTGCGGGCCAAGGTCAGGCGCGGAGTGATTGTGCCAG
>JANQTR010000261.1:0-7864 GCA_030731635.1 Erythrobacter sp.
GTCCGCATCCGCGTCATCCCCTGTCTCGACGTTGCCGATGGGCGCGTGGTCAAGGGCGTCAATTTCGTCGATCTCAAGGACGCGGGCGATCCGGTTGAACAGGCGCGCGCCTATGATGCTGCCGGAGCCGACGAGCTGTGCTTCTTAGACATTTCGGCCAGCCATGAAGGGCGCGGGACGCTGCTCGACATGGTGCGGCGGACGGCAGAGGTGTGCTTCATGCCGCTGACAGTCGGCGGCGGGGTGCGATCGCCCGAGGATGCACGCGCGCTGCTGCTGGCAGGGGCGGACAAGGTTGCGGTGAACAGCGCCGCGGTCGCCCGGCCTGAGTTGGTGGGCGAAATCGCCGCGCGCTTCGGCAATCAGTGCGTGGTCGCCAGCGTCGATGCGCGCCGCACACCGCGCGGAAACTGGGAAATCTTCACTCACGGCGGGCGCAAGCCGACCGGGATCGACGCAGTTGAATATGCCATGCAGGTTGCAGGCCTTGGCGCGGGAGAATTGCTCGTCACTTCGATGGACGGGGACGGCACCCAGCGCGGCTATGACCTCGACCTCACCCGCACCATCGCCGATGCCGTCAGCGTCCCGGTGATCGCCAGCGGCGGGGTGGGGAGCCTCGATCACCTCGTCGATGGGGTCACTAAGGGCCACGCCAGTGCCGTGCTTGCGGCCTCGATCTTCCACTTCGGTACCCACACCATCGCTGATGCCCACGCCGCTTTGCGCGCCGCAGGCTTGCCCGCGCGCGGGGTTTGAACGAAAGAGTCCCGATGGACACCCTGACCCGCCTCGAAGCCACCATCGCCCAGCGGCGCCATGCCTCGCCTGATGAGAGCTATGTAGCGAAGCTGCACGCAAAGGGCCTCAACAAAATCGCGCAGAAACTGGGCGAGGAGGCAACCGAAACGGTGATCGCCGCGCTTGCAGGCGATGAGGCCGATCTGGTGGGCGAATCCGCCGACCTGTTGTTTCATCTAATGGTGCTGCTCGCCGAAAAGGGCGTGCCGTTCGAACAGGTGCTCGCCGAACTCGACCGGCGCGAGGGGCTGTCCGGCCTCGCCGAAAAAGCTGCACGGAGCGAATAATGCCGATCGACCCGACCCTGCCGTATGACGATGCCAACATCTTCGCCAAGATCCTGCGCGGGGAAATCCCGAGCGCCAAGGTCTATGAAGATGACTGGGCCTTCGCGTTTGAGGACATCAACCCGCAGGCGGAAGTGCACACGTTGGTGGTGCCCAAAGGCCGCTATGTCAGCTGGGACGATTTCAGCGCCAAGGCCTCAGACGCCGAAATCGGCGGGTTCATCCGCGCGGTGGGCGAAGTGGCTCGCATGAAAGGCCTTGTCGAACCCGGTTACCGGCTGATGGCCAATATCGGCGCGCATGGCGGGCAGGAAGTCCCGCATCTGCACGTCCATATCTTTGGTGGAGAGCCGCTGGGACCGATGATCTGGAAACGATGAGCGCATAGCGCCGCACCGTCGTTCTACTGCCATTCATCGAGAAATCGTCAGTCCCCGCTTTGCAGCGATTCCGCGCTGCGCTAGGCGGGGCGTAATGGTTTCTCCCAATCCTCCCGGCGGCATCCTTGACGGTGCGCGGCATCTTTATGCCGTGCGAGTCTATTACGAGGATACGGATCTGTCGGGGATCACCTACCACGCAAATTACCTGCGCTGGTTCGAACGCGCACGGTCCGATCTGCTGCGCCTGCTCGGCATTGATCAGCGCGCCGCGATTGAGGCAGGCGAGGGGGCCTATGCCCTGTCCGAAGTGAACCTTAAATACCTGCGCCCGGCGAAGCTTGATGATGACGTGGTGATCGAAACCCGCTGCACCGAACTGGGCGCAGCGTCGTGCCGGATGCATCAGATCGCCCGCCGGGGTGACGATACCCTGTGCGAGGCATCCTTGCGCGTCGGCTTTATCACGCTTGATGGCCGCCCGCGCCGTCAGCCCGCTGCATGGCGGGCCGCCTTCCAGAAATTCATGACTCAAGGAAACCCGAACCTGTGACGCTTGCCTTGCTCAGCGCTGCTGCCGCTGCCCCTGCTGCCACCCGGCTTGATCCGGTCGAACTGTTTCTACAGGCCGATATCATCGTGCAGGCGGTGATGGTGGGCCTGATCCTTGCCAGCATCTGGGTGTGGATGATCATCGTATCATTTGCCCTGCGGATCGGGGGCCTTTCGAAGAAATCGCGCGAGTACGAGGCCGAGTTCTGGGAACAGCGTGATCGCGATACGCTGCTGACCAAGCAGGTTCGCAGGGAAATCCCCTCGGCGCGGATCGCGGGGGCGGGGCTGGATGAGTGGAAGCGTTCGACCGCCAAGCAGCCGATTGACCGCGATGCCGCCCGTCAACGCATTGGTGCGGCCATGGAAAGCCAGGTCGCCGAGGAAGCCGATACACTGGCCGGGCGCTTGAATTTCCTCGCCACGGTCGGATCGGTCGCCCCGTTTGTCGGCCTGTTCGGTACGGTGTGGGGGATCATGAACAGCTTTTTCCAGATCGGCGCGCAGCAAAGCGCCAGTCTTGCCGTGGTCGCCCCCGGCATTGCCGAGGCGCTGTTTGCTACCGCCATCGGGTTGTTTGCGGCGATCCCGGCAGTGATTGCTTATAACCGCTTCTCAGGCGCGGTGAACCAATACGAAGCGAAGCTGCAACGCTTCGCCGACAAAGTCCACGCCGGGCTTAGCCGTGAGTTGGACCGCGCGTGATGAAGTCGAACCGAAACCCGTTCGTGTCGAGCGAAGTCGAGACACATCTCGCGGCCTTTCGACTTCGCTCTAGGCGAACGGGGGAGAGGGCCTGATGGGAATGGGTGTTTCCTCCTCCTCCCGCCGGGGCAAACGCACACGGCGCGCGGCGATGGCCGAGATCAACGTCACGCCGCTGGTCGATGTGATGCTGGTGCTGCTGATCATCTTCATGGTCACGGTGACGCTGCCTGCCGTTGGCGTGCCGGTGGAGCTTCCCGAAAGCCGCGCCGCGCCGGTTGAGGAACAGCCCGATCAGATCACTATCTCGATCGACCGGGCGGGGGTGATCTATATCGAAGATGATGCCGTGCCCACCGGCGGGCTTCCCGCTGCGCTTGCAGCACTGGACCGGGGCGGGGAGCAGCCGCTGATCGTGCTGCGCGGTGATCGCAGTCTGGACTATGGCAGGGTGATGGCGGTGATGGGGGAGTTGGGGCGCGCCGGCTTCACTTCGATTTCGCTGGTCACCGACGGTTCAGTTTCGGCCCCATAACCGGGGACACACAATGGCAGAAATCGCATTCCGTAACGACGAGAAAGTCGGCCTTGCCGCCGCCGTGGTGTTGCACGGCGTGCTGGTAGCGGTGCTGTTGATGCAGACGGTGCGCAGCGAAGTGTCGGTTTTTCCCGAACGCATGACGGTGAGCCTTGCGACCGACGTGGGGTTGCAAGCGACTGCGCCTGAACCCGTGGCCGAAAGCCGCGCCGCGATTGCGCCGACATTGAGCGATGAGCCCGCGCCTGTGCCTGAACCTGCGCGGCCCGAGCGGGTGGAGCGCGCGGTGCCAGCCCCGCCCAAGCCCAAGCCAGCCACCCGCAGCACCGCGACAAGCCAGCCCGCGCCCACCCGCGACCGTTCGCGCCCCGATCGCACCCCGCCCAAAGCCGTGACCGCGCCCGCCAAACCGGCAGCGAAAAGCGGTGGCAGCCTGATCGGCGATGATTTCCTCGCTGGCAGCGGGTCTTCGACCACCACGACCGAAACACGCGCCCCGGCGGCCACTTTCGGGAGCAAGGAAGCGGCCGATCTGCGGTCGGCAATTTCGCGGCAGATCAAGAAAAACTGGAGCGCGCCCAATGGCGTGGAGGCAGAGCAGCTGGTGTCGATCGTGCGTTGGCAGCTCAACCCCGATGGCACGCTCAAAGGCCGCCCTACCTGCAACACCAACCCTGGCAGCATCACCGAAGCCAATCGCCCGCAAGCAGGCCCGCACTGCGAGCGAGCAATTCGCGCGGTTCAACTTGCTGCACCTTTCAAGTTGCCCGAGCAGTTCTATAGTCGATGGGACGATCTCGAATGGCAATTCGACCGAAGGCTTTGATATGACCAAAATGCTTGTGCTGCTTTTTTCCGCCGCTTTGATCGCAGTGCCTGCCGCTGCGCAGGATCTGGGCGCGCCCGTGGGTGATGGTGGCCCGGTGGAACGCGTGGCGGTTGAGGGCGACGATGATGGCCCGCTGCGCGGCACTGTAACCGATGAAACCGCATGGTCGGACATCGGCATCGCCATTCCCGCCTTTGCCACCGACCGTGATCGGCCCACCCCGGCCAATGCCGATGGCACCGGTGCGCTGGGGCGCGAAGTGGCGCGGGTTATCACCGCCAACCTGCGCAACAACGGGCTGTTCAAGCCGGTCGGCCCCGACAGCCTGCCGCAGCCGGCTTTTAACCAGATCACCGCGCCAGCCTTTTCCACCTGGAGCGGGCGCAGCGCAGAGATGCTGGTACACGGCTATGTCCGCGCGCGCGATGATGGCAAGCTGGTGGTTGGCTGCTACCTCTACGACGTCGCCTTGCAGAATGAGCTGGTGCGCGAAGGCTGGGTGGTTGGCCCGGCTGACTGGCGGCGCGCGGCGCACAAATGTTCCGACTTGATTTTTTCGCGCCTTACCGGGGAAAGCCCGTTCTTCGACAGCCGCATCGCCTATATCGCGGAAACCGGGCCGAAAGATCGCCGGGTCAAGCGGCTTGCGGTGATGGATAGCGACGGGGCGAACCACCGCTTCCTGACGCTGGGCAGCGCCACCGCGCTCACCCCGCGCTATTCGCCTGACTATGCCAAGATCCTGTATCTGTCTTACGTCGACGGCAATCCGCGCATCTATGTCTATGACATTGGCAGCGGCAAACAGACGCTGGTGACCGAAAACCGCAACCCCACCATCGCCCCGCGCTGGTCGCCCGATGGCAAGTCGATCCTCTATTCGATGGCGGTGGCGGGCAATACCGACATCTACCGTGTGCCCGCAACCGGCGGTGCCAGCATCAAGCTGACCAACACTCCGGGCATTGACATCGGCGGTTCCTATTCGCCCGATGGCACGAAGATCGTGTTTGAAAGCGACCGTTCGGGCAGCCAGCAATGCTATGTGATGAACGCCGATGGCTCGAACCAGAAGCGCATCAGCTTTTTCGGGGGGCGCTGCGCCACGCCTGAATGGAGCCCGCGCGGGGATCAGATCGCCTTCACCCGGATCGCAGGTGATTTCAACGTCGCGGTGATGAACACCAGCGGGGGCAGTATGCGGGTGCTGACCCGCGGCTGGCAGGATGAAGCGCCGACCTGGGCACCCAATGGCCGCATCATTCAGTTCTTCCGCACCGAACGCAATACCGGCCGCTCGGGCATCTGGCAGGTCGACCTGACCGGTGAGAACGAACGCCGCCTGCCGACCCCGGTTGATGCCTCTGATCCAGCATGGGGCCCGATCCGTCCCTGAGTTTTCCCGCTACACCTGAAAGGAACACTGCGATGAACACGAAAATTGCAACGGCGCTGCTTGTGGCCTCGGCGATGGGGCTGAGCGCCTGCGCCAAGAAAGCGCCTGTGGTATTGCCGCCGGAGCCTGCAACCACCACGACCGGGACTCAACCGACCCAACCGACGCAGTCTTCCACCGGGCCTGTGGTTGGCACGCAGCAGCATTTTGCCAATGCCGTCGGTTCGTCGACCACGATCTACTTCGACACGGATCGTTACGATATCGATTCGCAGGATGCTGCCGCCTTGCAGGCACAGGCACAGTATTTCGCCCGCTATCCGCAAATCACCTTCACCGTTGAAGGCCATGCCGATGAACGCGGGACGCGCGAATACAACCTTGCGCTGGGCGAACGCCGGGCCACGTCTGCCAAGAATTACCTAGTCAGCCTTGGGGTGGCAGCGAACCGCATTTCCGTGGTGAGCTACGGCAAGGAAAGCCCGGTCGCGCTTGCCTCGAACGAAGCGGCCTGGGCGCTGAACCGCCGTGCCGCATCGGTTGTGATCAACTGATAGCGTGATCCGACAGGCCGGGCGCAAGCTCGGCCTGCGCGGCATAGGGCGCAGGCGCATCAGGCGCGCCGATCCCGGCGATATCGCGCGCGCTGGCGACCACGCACAATCCTGCCAACGCGAGCACGCAGAACAGGCTTGAGAGGGTCAATTGCGGGCTCATCATGCGATCTTTCATGGACAGCGTCGCCCGTAATGGACGGGCCTACTGCAATGCAACATTTCACAATGCAACTGGTTCCCCTATTCTCACGGCTTTCCAATGCGCGCTATTTCGCCTAGGCCGACTGCAAGATGCCATCGACCAACGACATTTGCCGCACCCCGGCCGGCGCCCGCGCATGAGCCGGGCCAAACGCACGCTTGACTGGGGTTTCCCGCGCTGGCGGGCCTATGGTTCCTCGCAAGAGGCGACCAATGTGCGCATCTGTGACCGCCACGGCTGCGAAGAGCCGGGCAATTGCCCCGCGCCCAAGGCCCCCAACAGCCGCGACCGCTGGTATTTCTGCCAGAAGCATGCGGCGGAATATAACTCTCGGTGGGACTATTTCGAAGGGCTGGAAAAGGCCGAAAAGGACGAGCGCGTCCGGGCCGAACAGCATGAAAGCGCAGGCTACGCCGAATCAGCGCATTATGGCTGGGCAGGTTCTGGCGATGGTAGCCGATCGTCTGACGAGATGCTCGCGCTTGAGGTGCTGGGGCTGGAGGCGGACGCGGATTTTGCCGCGATCAAGAAAGCCTACCGTAACCGCGCCAAGGAAGTGCACCCCGATGTGAAGCCCGGCGATGCTGAGGCGGCCAAGCAGTTTCAGGCGATCCAGGTCGCCTACGAAGTGTTGCGCGCCGCCGAAGAACGCCGCGAGTGGCGGGGGTAGGGCGTTAGTCGGGCTGCGGCCCGGCAAACCCTTTGCCTTGGGCATTGATTTGCGGATCGGGATTGTCGTTCCACCACGGCACATCGGTCCACGGGCGCACATCAACTTCATGGCTCCAGCAATTGCGAGGCTGATGGGCGAGGTGCCAGTAAGTTTCGGCCAGCGCGGCGGGATCAATGATCCCCTCGCGCCCCTTGCCTGATTTGAACGCTTCATACTTGTCGCCCAAAAGCTTGCCGAGCGTATCGGGCGCGTCAACCGCGCCGTCGACCACCACATGTGCCACGTGGACGCCTTGGGGTGCGAATTCGGCGTTCAGGGTCTGGCACAGCATCCGACGTCCGCCCATTGCCGCAGCATGGCTGTGCTGTCCGGCATTGCCGCGCACAGCCGCCGTGGCCGAGGTGATCAATAGCGTGCCATGCGCGCCAGTCTTCGCCCGCTCCACCATCGCTGGAAACAACGCATGGGCCAGCCGGAACACGCCATAGGTGCCCAGCCGCCAGCCGAGTTCAAAAATGCGGTGCGGTGTATCGGGCAAGGGGCGGTTGCCGATCTGCGCGCCGAGATTGTAGAGCGCGCCGTGGATTGGGCCGATGTCGCGTTCGGTGCGGGCGACCAGGTCTTCGATCGCGCCGTCCTCCGCCGCATTGAGCAGCGTGCCGCTGGCGCTGCCGCCAGCCGCTTCGATCTCCCCCACCAACCGCGCCAGCCCGGCCTCGTCCGAACGGCGCGCCATCACCGCATGATAGCCCCCTGCGGCAAAGCGCATTGCGGCATTGCCGCCAATCCCGGCGCCAGCGCCGATCACCAGGAACACAGGCTTGCGGCTGTCAGTCATAGCTTGCTCTCCATTGGGACGCAGGTCAGACCAGCGCCGCGATCCCCCATACCACGCCGACTATCAGCACGATTCCTGCCACATCAAGCAGGGCGCCCGCCTGTAC
>JANQTR010000261.1:7874-9089 GCA_030731635.1 Erythrobacter sp.
CGCCTGTACCATCCGTTCAATCCGGATGCGGCCCGTCGCCCAGGCAATCGCATTGGGCCCGGTTCCCGCGGGCAGCATGAACCCCCAGCTCGCCGCCAGCGCCGCAGGCAGCGCGAGCAGCACCGGATCGGCCCCCAATGCCACGACCAGCGCGGCGACCACCGGCACGATCCCGGTCGCAGTGGCAACATTGCTGGCAAATTCGGTGACCACAATCACCAACGCCGTCACCGCAAGCGCCACCAACAGCAGTGGCCAATGTTCCAGCGGCAGCAGCGCCTGCCCAATCCATACCGCAAGGCCCGAAGCCTGCATCCCGCCCGCCAATGCCAACCCGCCGCCGAACATGAAGATTACGCTCCACGGTGCCCGCTCGGCCTCGTTCCAGACCAGCAGTGTCCGGCCCGTGCCATCGGGGATCAGAAACAGCGCAAGCGCTGCAATCACCGCGATGGTGCCATCGGTCCATGATCCTGCGGGCAAGGTCGGGGCAACCACTTGCTGCGTGACCCAGCCTGCAAAGGCCAGCAGCACCAGCGGCACCAGCCGTTTTTCCGGCGCGGTCCAGACACCATGACTGGCAATCGCAGCGCGTGCGGCGGTCAGATCAAACGGATGCGCATTAACCCTGTGCACCCGCGCCACAATCCAAGCCGCCAGCGGCACGCCCAGCAGCACAACCGGCACGCCGTATAGCGACCATTCGGCAAAGCCGATCCGCACGCCCGCAATCTGGTCAAGCAGGCCCACCGCAATGGCATTGGTGGGCGATCCGACAATAGTGCCAAGCCCGCCAATACTTGCGGCAAAGGCGATACCCATGGGCAGTGCGCCTGCAATGCCATCCTGCGGCGGCGGCCCATCGCCTTGCGCGCTGCTTCCTCCCCCTTCCAGAACCGCCAGCGCCATCGGCATCATGATCAGCGCGGTCGAGGTGTTGGAAATAAACATTGAAAGCAGCGCAGCGGAGATCATGAACGCCAGCAACAACCGACCGGGGCCGCCGCTGGTGCCAACCGCGCGCAGGATCGCCAGGCTCAGGCGGCGGTGCAGCCCGGTGCGTTCAATCGCCAGCGCGATGAAGGCCCCGCCCAAAAGCAGGAACAGGATTGGGGAATAATAGGTGCTGGCAGTCGCCTCAGCAGTGGAGACACCCGACAGGGGCAGCACCACGAACGGCAGCAACGCAGTCACGCTGAGCGGCACCGCCTCGGT
>JANQTR010000262.1 GCA_030731635.1 Erythrobacter sp.
CCATAGAGAGGATTGGATCGTTCCACCTGCGTGCTGCGCGGCGCCTCTTGTTATGAGTGGGCTACCGTCACAGCTGACCTCTGCTTCATATCCGATATGACAAAAAGCACAAATGTTTTGCGCCGCGCACGGCGCGCATTGCTTTTATTGCGTTGCAAACTTGCACCACTTGCAATGAAGCGCGCTCTAGGCGGTGCGCAGGCTCTCCATATCAATGACAAAGCGGTACTTGATGTCGCTGGCTTCCATCCGGTCATAGGCGGTGGCAATGTCTTGCATCGCGATCACTTCGATATCGGGCAGGATGTTATGTTCGGCGCAGAAATCGAGCATTTCCTGCGTTTCGGCCAGCCCGCCGATGCCGCTGCCGGTCAGCACCTTGCGGCCCAGCAGCACCCCGGTGTGCAGTTCGGGCATCATCCCGATCAGGCCCACCAGCACCTGCACCCCGTCAATCCGCAGCAGGTGGAGGTAAGGCACGACATCGTGGCGCACGGGAATGGTGTTGAGCACCATGTCGAAATAGCCGCGCCTGGCCTTCATCGCGTCCTTGTCATCGGTGTTGAGAAACGCGTGCGCGCCGAGCTTTTCGGCGTCAGCGCGCTTGCTTTCGCTGCGGCTGAGCACGGTGACTTCCGCGCCCATCGCAGCAGCCAGCTTCACCCCCATGTGGCCCAAGCCGCCAAGGCCTGCGACTGCAACCTTGCTACCGGGGCCGATCTTCCAGGTGCGCAGGGGGCTGTAGGTGGTGATCCCGGCACACAGCAGCGGCGCGGCTTCGGCGCTCGGCAGGTTGGCGGGGACTTTGAGCACGAATTCCTCACGCGCGACGATCCGTTCGGAATAGCCGCCGAAAGTCAGGCTGCCGTCGCGGCGGTCCTTGCCGTTGTAGGTGCCGGTATTCCCGCCATCGAGGCAATATTGTTCCAGATCAGCCTCGCAATGGCGGCATTCCATGCAGGCATCGACCATGCAGCCAATCGCCACCCGGTCGCCAACCGCGTGGCGGGTGACGCCGTCCCCCACCGCGCTGACGGTGCCGACAATCTCATGACCCGGCACAATCGGATAGGTGGTGAAGCCCCAGTCATTGCGCGCCGAATGCAGGTCGGAATGGCAGATGCCACAATGGCTGATCTCGATCAGCACATCGTCATGGCGAAGGCCCCGGCGGGTGATCTGCATCGGGCCAACGCCGCTGTCAGGCGCGGTCGCGCCGTAAGCCTTGGTGGGATATTCGTTGGTCTGGGTAGCCATTGGACATTCCTTTCGTTCGAGCACGGATCGAACCTGAAGGGTTCGCAAGGGCGCCAAAGCGTTCTGGTGCCCGCCGGCCGGTAGGCCGCCCCCTCGGAGGCGCTGGCGAAGCCAGCTAGCCGTGAGAGATCATTTAGGTGGCATTCTGATCGCCCCATCCAGACGGAACTGGTGACCGTTGATGTAAGAATTGCGCGCAATCTCCAGCACGAGGCTCGCAAACTCCTCCGGCTCGCCCAATCGTTTGGGGAAGGGGACGCTGGCGTTCAATTGCGCCCACATCGGCGGATTGCGGTCTTTCATCCCCAGCATCAGCGGGGTGGCAAAGATGCCCGGCATGACCGAATTCACCCGGATGCCCATGTCCATCAGATCGCGCGCCATCGGCAGGACCAGGCCGTTTACCCCGGCCTTGCAGCTGCCATAGATCACCTGCCCGATCTGCCCATCCTGCGCCGCAACGCTGGCGGTGAGAATGATGCAGCCGCGTTCGCCATCATCATTGGCCGGATCGGCATTGGCCATCCCCAGCGCCGAGATGCTGGCGACCCGGTAACTGGCGACGAGTATCCCCTCGGCCCCGAAGG
>JANQTR010000263.1:0-6368 GCA_030731635.1 Erythrobacter sp.
GTCGGACAGGGCCAGCTCGCCCTCCAGCGCATAGACTTTCAAGCGCAGCACATCCGCCCCGTCGCCGGCAAGGCGATAGAGGCGCGCGGCGCGGGCCGCCTGCGCTTCGCCCTCACCATCACCCAGCGCCAACGGGCGCAGCCGGGCGATATCACGGGCGGCTTCTTCGGGGCCGTAGGTCAGGCGGTATCCGGTCGGGAAGGCCGGGGCATAGCGCGCGGCGAGGGCAGCGGCGCGGCCTTCCTCTTCGAATCCGGCCAGATGGGTCGCCACCGCTTCGTTCCAGCCGCGCAGCAGTTCGACCAATTGCGCTTCGATGCCGGCATCGCTGGGCAGATCACCGCAGGCCCGCACATCAATCAGGAACCGCAGCAGCGCGAGCGAACCGCTCTCCACCTCAAGGCTCCAATCGAGCAGGCCTGCGCCCGGCGTTGCCAGCAACATCGCCTGAATCTGCAACCGCACATCGGTCGACAGCTGATCACGCGGCAGCCACACAAAGGCAAAGACATGGCGTTCCAGCGTGGCACGCACCATTACCACCCGCGGGCGGGGCCGATCGGTCAAGGCCATCTTGGCCGTCACCAGCGTGCTGACGCAGGCCGGATCAAACGCGGTCAAAAGATCATTGGGCAACGAGGTAAAGGCATGGACCAGGGCCTTGCCATTGTGCCCGGCTGGATCGAACTTGAGCTGCTCTGCCGTTCCCGACAGCAGCGCGCGCAACACAGGCACTTCGCCCGGCCGCGCGTTCATCGCCGCGCTGGTCCACAGCCCGGCATGGATCGACAGGGCGGCGGTCTTGCCGTCGGCGCGATGCGGTACGATCACCAGATCCAGCGGACTGGCGCGGTGGACGCGCGATTGCACGTTGGATTTGATCATCAGCAGCGCGCGCGGAGTGCCTGCGGCATCATGGTCATCAAACCATTCAAATGCGCGTTGCAGCGATATTTCGGCCAGCAATTCGCGCGACGAACTGCGGCAAATACCCAGGACATCAGTTTCGCGCCCATCGCAGTGGCGGGTCAGATGGCCCAGCTGCGTCAACTTCCCGCCGTTGAGCCAGCCGAGCAGCGCCGCCGCTTCGGCATCAGCCGCGCCGGTCAAGGCCGTATCTTCGGCCATGGCGGCCTGCATCTTGGGCCAATCGCTGACGGCGGCATGGACATCGGCCAGCGCCGCCTGCAAGGCTTCAAGCAGGTCGCGCCGCTGCCGCGCATCGACGCGCGGGGTTTCGCAATAGATCAGCGATTCGGGCCGGGCTGATGAAGCGCCGGGCGCTTCCTTGGCCCCCGGCTTGCCCAAGGCTGTGATCGCGCCTGTATCATCGCGTTCCACCGCGATTACCGGGTGCAGCAGCAGATCAATCCCAAGCCCAAGCGCAGCCATCGCTGCGGCAATTGAATCGACCAGAAACGGCATGTCATCATTGATGATCGCGATCCGCAGGTGCCGCCGGCCATCGCTGGCGGATTCGATCTGGACCAGCGATTGCCCGGCCGCGCGGGTACGAGCAGCGCCAAGCAGGAACCCTGCCGCCTCGTCCATCGCCGCGGTGTCGGCCAGGCCTTCGCCCGGCAGCAAGGATGCTTCGAGATGCAGGCGCAGCGCTTTCATCAGCGCGCGCTCCGGCGCTTGTGTGGTGGTTTTCGGCCCCATTACTTGGCTCCCGCCGTCCTGCGATCCAGCATCACGTGGCTGTAATTATATTGTGCCGGATTGTTTTAATCGTGTCTTTCGCGATACGCGCTTACCCCCATCTGGCGCAAGCGTGTTCAACACCTGTCTTACCCGGCAGAGACGGTTTCGCAGGCTTCAATCGTCAGTTCGATCGATCGGATGCGTGCGCCTGCATCATAGGTCGCGCCGGACAGCAGGATCTCGTCCGCGCCGGTGCGTTTGACGAAAGCGGCAATGCCATCGCGCACTTGCGCCGGCGTCCCCACCGCAGCCGCCTGTCCGATATGCGCCAGCATCGCCTGGGCAGGCGCGGGCAGTGTGTCGGTGTAACCGGCAATCGGCGGCGGCAGCTTGCCGGGGGTGCCACTGCGCAGCCGCACAAAGCTTTGCTGCTGGCTCGACGCGAGCAAGCGCGCCTCAGCTTCGGTTTCGGCGGCAAACACGTTCATCGCCACCATCACATGCGGGCGGTCGAGCGCCTCGGAAGGCTGGAAATCGCGGCGATAGACCGCCAGCGCCGCGTCGAGATGATCGGGCGCAAAATGCGCAGCAAAGGCATAGGGCAGGCCCAGCTTGGCGGCCAATTGCGCGCCGAACAGGCTTGACCCCAGCATCCACAGTTCAACCTTTGCGCCCAGTCCCGGCGTCGCGTGAATCGGCAGGTCGATATCGCCCGTCAACAACGCGCGCAGTTCGACCACGTCCTGCGGGAAATATTCGGCGGCCTGATGCAGGTTCTTGCGCAGCGCGCGCTGCAATTCCGGCCCGGCGCCGGGCGCGCGGCCCAGCCCCAGATCAATCCGCCCCGGAAACAATGCGTCAAGCGTGCCGAATTGTTCGGCAATCTGGAACGGGGTGTGGTTGGGCAACATGATCCCGCCCGAACCAATCCGGATGCGGCTGGTAGCATTGCCGATATGGGCGAGCACGACCGATGTCGCCCCGCCCGCAATCCCGTCCATCGCGTGATGTTCGGCGACCCAGAACCGGTCACACCCCAGCGCCTCTGCCGCGCGGGCGAGGTCGGTGGCGGCGGCAAAGGCTTCTGGCAATGAGCCACCTTCGCGCACCGGCACCAGATCGAGCACGGAAAAACGGGTCATGGTTGCAGCTCCTGCGGTTGCGGCGTGGCGGGCGGAGTCTCGGCTGCGGGGCCGAGCTGTGCAAGATATTCCTGCGCGGTTTCGGCGGCCGGGCCGGGGCCGATGGCGATAACCGATTCCCAGCTCGCCCGCGCCGCAGCATCGCGCCCGGCCAGCACCGCGATCACACCCGCCTCCAGCCCGATTTCGGGATTGTCCGGGGTCAGCAGCGCAGCGCGTTCAATCGCGCCTTGCGCTTCGTCCAGCCGCTCCAGCCGCCGCAGCAGCGTCGCCTTGAGCAACCAGCCTTCGCTGCGTTCAGGGGCAAGCGTGGTGGCCGCTTCCAGCGCCGCCAGCGCTTCATCACCGCGCCCCAATATCACCAGCGCGCGGGCGCGATCGGTCGCGGCAATCGCCCCGAGCGATGCAGCGCTGACAGCGCGAGCATCACTCTCGGCCAGCGCGAGCAGATCGAGCGCGCCTGCCGCATCGCCGCCTGCCAGCGCGGCATTGCCAGCCAGCGCCGCAAACCGCGCACGGGTGCGCTGTTCATCAGCCGGGGTTTCATCATGCGCAGCGATAAAGGCGGCGCGGGCATCGTCCCACAAGCCAAGCGCGGCCGCCGCCGTGCCAAGGCAGTGGTTGGCAAGCACCCGGTCAGCCCCGGTCGTCTCGCTGCGCCGGATCTGCGCCGTGGTGTGGGCGCGTGCCGGATCGGCTTCAATCTGATCGAAGCACGCCTCAAACCAGGTGCTGCCCGCATTCGCTTCCGCACGCGGCGGACGGTCGCGTACCAGCTCGTCCCCCGCAATCGCTCCGGCGAGCGGATTGGGGCCAACTTGCAGCAGCAGGGCGAGGATCAGTGACACGTCAGGCGCTATCCGTAAAATTCGGCCACGATGGCCTTGATGGCGGCAATGTCGCTTTCCCGCGACAGGCGATGATCGCCGTCTTCTATCAGGGTTACCTGAACATCGTCCGACCGCAGCGCCGCTTTAAGGCGCAGGCTCACCTCCCACGGCACATCGGCATCGGCCTTGCCATGGATCAGCCGCACCGGGCAGGTGAGGCCGATGGCGCTTTCCAGCCGCAAATGACATTCGGCGTCGGCGAAAAACGCGGCATAGGTGGGCGTTGGTTCGGGGCCATAGGGATTGGGTTCGTAAATCGTCTCCCCCGCCGCCAAGGCCCTGCGCTGTTCCTCGGTATAGCCCCAGCGGGTGAAATCGGGCGCGGCAGCGATGCCGATCATCCCGGCAAGGCGGTGCTTGAGGTGTTCAGCCACCAGCAGCATCAGCCACCCGCCCATCGATGATCCGACCAGTAGCACCGGCCCGCTGACGTAAGAGGCGACCAGCGCCAGCACCTCATCGCGCCAGCGGGACAGCATGCCATCGGCAAACGCGCCGTCACTCATCCCGCAGCCCGAATAGTCGAGCAGCAGGCACGCGCGGCCCATTGCTTCAGCCTCGGCGAACAGCGCAGTCGCCTTGCTGCCGGCCATGTCGGACATGTAGCCGGGCAGGAACACCAGGCACGGACCAACCCCGTGGGTGTAGCGGAAGGCGATGCGGCGGCCATCGTAAAGGGTGTGGTGGAGGATATTGCTCATCGCGCTTCCATGCCTTGCGCAGGCGTCCGGGTGCAAGCATTGTGAAGGCTGCAGCTGTCATAGCAGCGCAATGTGAGAGGAATAGAGCGCCGCCATGGACACCGCCACCCAGCCAGCGCGCGCCGCGACCGCGCTCACCCGCCGCACCCTTTTCACCCTCGCCGGCGCGTCTGCCGCGCTCGCCGCCGCACCCGGCGCCGCCCGCGGTTTCGGCAGCGGTTTCACCCATTCGGTCGCGAGTGGAGAGCCTGCCGCCAATTCCGTGCTGCTATGGACGCGCTTTGTCGCCGAAGCGGAGACGCAGCTGACCTGGCAGATCAGCACAAGCGAGGATTTCACCCGCCCCGTGGCCGAAGGCAGCACCGCCGCCAGCCCGGCGCGCGATTGGTGCGCCAAAGGTGTGGCGACCGGCCTCGCGCCCAATCGCTGGTATTTCTACCGGTTCATCGCGCCGGGCGG
Source organism: Erythrobacter sp. (assembly GCA_030731635.1). Lineage (GTDB taxonomy): Bacteria > Pseudomonadota > Alphaproteobacteria > Sphingomonadales > Sphingomonadaceae > Erythrobacter. The sequence goes on from JANQTR010000263.1 coordinate 4,837, forward strand.
CGCGACCTCGCCGGTGGGTCGCACCCGGACTTTGCCCGAAGGGCCAACGGCCGGGTTCAAGCTCGCAGTGTTTTCCTGCTCGAACTACGGGTTTGGCTATTTCAACGCCTATGGCCACGCCGCCGAAGCCAATGATTGCGACCTTGCGGTGCATCTGGGCGATTACATCTACGAATATGGCGCGGGCACCTATCCCGATGCGGGCGAGGCAGCGCCCGAACGCGTGCTCGACCCGGCGACCGAGATCGTCGCGCTGACCGATTACCGCCTGCGCTATGCCACCTATCGCGCTGATCCCGATTGTCAGCGGTTGCATCAGGTGCTGCCGATGATCGCGGTGTGGGACGATCACGAAAGCGCGAATGATAGCTGGAAGGACGGCGCGCAGAACCACCAGAGCGATACCGAAGGCGAATGGTCGGTGCGCAAGGCGATGGCCAAGCAGGCCTACCGCGAATGGATGCCGGTGGGGGATGAGGTCACCGCCGCCTATCAGATCGGCGATCTGGCGACCCTGTTCAAACTCGATACCCGGCTCGAAGGGCGCGATCAGCAGTTTGACCTTGGCAGGGTGATAGACGGGCAAAAGGACCCGCAGGCAATCACGGCAGCGCTGACAAAGTTCCGCGATGGCACCTGGGCAGAGCCGGAGCGGCAATTGCTGGGGCAGGCGCAGGAGGCTTGGCTGGCCGAAGGCCTCGCCGCTTCAACCGCCAGTGGGACAAGCTGGCAGGTGCTGGTGCAGCAAGTGCTGATCGGCAATCTCAGGACGCCCAAATCCCTCGCCAGCGAATTGGGCGATGGCCTGCCCGATTACATCCGCAAGCGGCTGGCCGTATCCAGCCTGGCCAGCACGGTTGGCCTGCCGCTGAACATGGATGCATGGGACGGTTATCCCGCCGCGCGCGAACGGGTGTTCAAGGCGGCGCTCAATGCCGATGCCAACCTGCTGGTGCTGGCAGGCGACACCCATAATGGCTGGGCGTTTGAACTGGCTCAGGATGGCGCCAAGGTCGGAGTTGAACTTGGTGTATGTTCGGTCAGCTCACCAGGATTTGAAAGCTATCTCAAATCCATCCCGCCCGAGAAAATGGCAGCCTTGCTGGTGGCCGAGAACGAACAGCTCAAATGGGCCGACACCGCCCAGCGCGGCTATATGGTGGTGGAACTCACCCCGACCCGCGCAGTGACGGAATATCGCTTCACAGGCGGGGTCAAACAGCGTTCGACCAAGCTGGCGGGGACCAAGCGGATCGTGACCGAGAAGGGTTCGGCGGGGCTGGAATTCTAGCTAGTCGCGGCTGAAGATGGCTTCAATCGGCAGGCCGAACAGATCGGCGATGGTGAAGGCGAGCGGCAGCGAGGGGTCATATCGGCCCTTTTCGATCGCGTTGACGCTCTGACGGCTGACGCCGAGGCGATCGGCCAGATCCTGCTGCGACCAGTCCCGCTCAGCCCGCAGCACCTTCAGGCGGTTGTTCATTCCTCACCAGCCTCGCGCCGCAGCGCCAGCGTATTCCAGATCGCGCCAA
>JANQTR010000263.1:6468-9019 GCA_030731635.1 Erythrobacter sp.
CGCCAAGGATCGGCAATGCAGGCAGCACCGCCGCGGCCCATGCCAGCGGCCCTTGCGGAGGTGCGAGGCGGAACAGGAAGCCGACAGCAAAAATCAGCACGGTGTAGATAATCATGCAGATCGCAAGCCGGTGAGTGTAGCGTTGCATGGCGGGCGAAAGCTTCGTCATAACACCGCACCCCACGTGCCATATTGCACCCGGTTGATGATAGCGCCGACAAACAGGCCCACGAACCACGCGGCCGACCAATAATAGGCATCAATGTGCACCACGAGGTCGGCGAATTCGAGAAAACCCCAAACCGTCGCTGCGCTGAGCGCAACAGCCGTAGCGACCAGCGCCTGACGCACGATCAGCATGCGCATGAATTCGTCAGGCTCCTCGATAATCAGTCGCCCGACTGCCCAGAACACGCCGAGGATTGCCAGCCCGGGCAGCAATGCGAGTGCGAAAGTCAGTTGCTGGCTGATCTCAAGTTGGCGCTCGGCAAACATCAGCAGGCCAAAGGCGACAAGATAGAGCGACGTGAAGATCGCGGTGCGCGCAATGTAGCGTTGCTGGGCTTCGCCGCGCGGCACACAGCCGTCCGCGCGCGTGCTGCTGGCAACCACATAGTTTGCCCGGAACATGACCATCGCCAGCGCGCAGGGGAGCAGCGTTAGCATCAGCAGCAGCGCTTCGCTTTCAACCGCGCGGCCGAAGGCGAGCATGAGCACCAGCGCCGTGGTGACAAACACCATGACGCCCCAGAACGCCGGACCCCGGCCAAGCACGCCCTTATTCGCGCGAGACGTGTTCGCGTGAGATTGGCCGGTCATCGTGCGCATCCTGCGAATTTTCCGCAATGGCCGCCGCCATAAAGCGAGACCCATGCCGCGCCGGACAGGCCGATGAAAAGTGCCGAACTGGCATCGTCGCTCAATCCGGCGGTGGATGACGCTGCAGCGGCAGCGAGGATCGACCCGGCCCACACCAGCGAATGAACAATACGGGACATAAGGAAAGCTCCCTTTCAAATATGGAAAGTATGCTTGTCATTGAGTCGCGTGAAAGTCAAGCAAGCTTTCCATACGCCGTCTCGGCGAAACCACCCCCCCTGAGTGTATTTCATCAACTTGCGCGTGACACAAAGCTGTTGGACGCCTATTTCCGCTGCATGGCTCAGACGCTGACCACCACTGCCACCACGACCACCCGGACTATCCGGGGGCGGCGGCGCGCGGCTTAGAGCCAAGCACCCGCCGCCCGGATCGGGGCGGCGCGGTGTCCTTCCCGAACCGGTTTTCGCGCAACACCGCTCTTCCGGTGCGCCTCTGCTTGTGGCAGGGGCGCAGCCAAACCAGACGGACGCGAAACCATGACCGAACTGCTCAAGATCAGCCTGCCCGATGGATCGGTGCGTGAAGTGCCTCCGGGCTCGACGCCTGCCGATATTGCCGCCGCGATTGGCCCCGGCCTTGCCAAGGCGGCGATTGCCGCACGTGTGGATGGCGAACTGCGCGACCTGACGCGGCCCTTTGATGGCGATGCCGAACTGGCCTTGATCACCGCGCGGGACGAGGCCGATGCGCTCGAACTCGCCCGCCACGATTACGCCCACGTGCTGGCCGAAGCGGTGCAGGCGCTGTTCCCCGGCACGCAGATCACCTTTGGCCCTTCGACCGATGACGGGTTCTATTACGATGTCAAAGCGCCCGAGGGCCGCGAGCCGTTCAGCATGGATGATCTGCCTGCGATCGAAGACGCGATGCGCGCGATCATCCGCGCCGACAAGCCGCTGCGCCGCGAAGTCTGGAGCCGCGAGGCCTTGATCGCCAAATGGGCCGCCGAGGGCGAGACCTTCAAGGCCGAATGGGCCAAGGAACTGCCCGAGGGCGAAGAGCTCACCGTCTATTGGAGCGGCAACGACTGGCTCGACATGTGCCGCGGGCCGCACTTGCCTTCGACCGGCAAGCTGGATCCCGATGCTTTCAAGCTGATGCGCGTCGCGGGCGCATACTGGCGCGGCGATCAGAACAATGCGCAGCTGACGCGCATCTACGGCACCGGCTGGCTCAACAAGAAGCAGTTGAACGCCCACCTCACGCGGCTGGAGGAAGCCGCCAAGCGCGACCACCGCAAGCTGGGGCGCGAGATGGACCTGTTCCATTTGCAGGAAGAGGCCCACGGGAGCGTCTTCTGGCACCCCAAGGGCTACCGCATCTGGCGCGAGCTGGAAGCCTATATGCGCCGCAAGATGGACGGCGCGGGCTACCGCGAGATCAAGACCCCGCAGGTGATGGACGCGCGCCAGTGGGAACAGTCCGGCCACTGGGGCAAGTACCGCGAAAACATGTTCGTGATCCCCGACGAAGTGCCCAATGTCGATGATGAAGGCCCGGTGATCAGCGGCGAAGCGCAATGGATGGCGCTGAAGCCGATGAACTGCCCGGCGCATGTGCTGGTGTTCAAACAGGGGATCACGTCTTACCGCGATCTGCCGATCCGTCTTGGCGAGATGGGCTGCTGCCACCGCAACGAACCCCACGGCGCGCTGCACGGGCTGATGCG
>JANQTR010000264.1 GCA_030731635.1 Erythrobacter sp.
ATGCGCTGATCCGTGAGCCAGGAGACCGACCGGGGCGTGTCGCTCTTTGCTTGGCTCAGGGATTGGTCAGGCGCGGAACCACTTTCGTTGTGAGCGACATCGCTGGGCTCTGAGGGATGGGATCGAACCCCTCGTGGCCTTCATGTTGCTGATGACGGGAGGAATCCGTGAAAAATCTGAAATTGTCGTGCAGCGTCGCTGGGGTGGCGCTGGGGTGGGCTGTGCCTGTGGCGGCGCAAACGCGGGACATCGACGAGCCCGATAATTTGCCAATCGTGATCGCGGACTACAAGCGTACGGACATTATCGTCAGCGGTACACGCTCGGGCGATGGAGTGTATCCTGAAAATTATACGGGCTCGGTGACGGTCATCTCCGACGAACAACTCGAAGCCCGCCAGGCCCGAGACATTGCCGATGTGCTGCGCGATGTTCCGGGCGTGGCGGTTGCGGGCATCGCAGGCCAGACCCAGATCCGCCTGCGCGGCTCCGAAGCCAATCACGTGCTGGTGCTGGTCGACGGGATCGAGGTCTCCGATCCCTTTGCAGGCGAGTTCGACATCGGCACCTTGCAAGCCGAAGTCGGCGCGCGGGTGGAAGTGCTGCGCGGGCCGCAATCGGCGCTCTATGGGCCGGACGCGATTGGCGGCGTGATTGCCTATGAAAGCGCGAGCGGGCGCAGCGTTCCGGGCTTTGCCGCGCGGATCGAAGGCGGGACGCAAGGCACAGTCAACGGCGCGCTCCGGTACGGTGCAGCGAGCGATAGCTGGGACGCGGCGCTCTCCGCCGTGGTGGTCAGCGCCGATGGCCAGCCCAATGCCCGGGGCGGCACGCGCGATATTGGCCGCGACAGCTACACGCTTTCGGGCAAGGGCGCGGTAGAGGTGACGGGCAGCCTGCAATTGCGCGCCGCAGCCCGCTTTATCCGCACCGAGGGCCAGACCAACGACAGCAATTTCGATTCCACCAGCCCCACCTTCGGCTTCATCATCGACAGCCCCGGCGTGACCTTCACCAACGAGGCGGTCTATGCCCTCGTCGGCGCGCGGGCGGAGGTGCTGGACGGGCGCTGGACGCATGATTTGTCCGCTCAGGTGGCCGCAATCGACCGCGAAACGGACAGCCCCTTTGGCCTGACATCCGCCAGCGAAGGCGACCGGGTCAAGGCGTCCTATGTCACCGCACTGCGGATCGCGGATGAACACAACCTCACCTTCGCTGCCGATTGGGAACGTGAAAGCTTCCGCAATGCACTGGCGGCCAGCGGCGGATTCACCGGGCGGCGTAGCGTCGAACAGGTCGGCTTTGTCGGCGAATATCGCTACAGCGGAGAGGCGTTCGACCTGTCGACGGCGCTGCGCCATGATCTCAACGACCGTTTCCGCGATGCGACCACCTTCCGTGTCGGCGCGGGGTATCGCGTCACCGATACCACCCGATTGCGGACAGCGGCGGGATCTGGGGTCAAGAGCCCCGGCTTCTTTGAGCTTTACGGGTTCGTCAGCGGACAGTTCATCGGCAATGCAGCGCTGCGTCCGGAAAAATCCACCGGCTGGGAAGTCGGGTTTGATCAGGACGTGGGGGAGGGCGCGCGGGTATCCGTCACCTATTTCGACAGCCAGTTGGATGGCGAGATTTTCACGACTTTCCCGCCCCCCAATTTCATCGCCACCCCGGCCAATCGGACCACGCAAAGCAATCAGCGCGGGGTCGAATTGGCGTTCAACGCCAGTATTGCCCCGCAGTGGACCCTCGATGCGGCCTATTCCTACCTCGATGCCGAAGAAAACGGGGTGGAAGAAGTCCGCCGCCCCAACCACATCGCCAGCGCGGCGCTGAACTGGACCGCGCCGGGTGATGCTGCGTCAGCCGCGCTGGTGGTGCGCCACAATGGCGCGACGGCTGATGTGGCCTTCACCGACCCCAGCTTTGTGCCGGTGCGGGTGACCCTGGACGATTACACCCTCGTCAATCTCAACGCGCGGGTGCGGCTGGCCGAGGGGGTCAGCGCTTTCGCCCGTGTCGATAACCTGCTCGATCAGCGATACGAACAGGTGTTCAGCTTCGTGTCGCCGGGGCGCAGCGCGGTGGTGGGCGTGGAGGCGCGTTTTTGAGTTCCGCACCCCATCCGGGGTGCGAAATCCTCGCTCATGCGACCTCTTTGTTGGCCTATCGCTTCGGTACTTGAGGCCTGTAGGTCGCGTCGCTGTGGGCCGCCGCTTGGCCTTGCGGCCCTTTGGGCCGTGACCCCTGCCGCCTTACGCGCGCCTTCTCAACGGGGGCGAACGGGGCTGTGCTTGCCATTCCCCTCGCAATTGCAGCAATAAATGCGTAGGGGACGCCCATGCATTTTCTTGACCAAGCCAAAATCTATGTGAAGTCCGGCGGGGGCGGCCCTGGGGCCGTCTCGTTCCGGCGTGAGATGTACGTCGAATATGGTGGCCCTGACGGCGGCAACGGCGGCAGCGGCGGCGATATCGTTTTCGAAGCCGTTGCGGGCCTCAACACCCTGATCGACTTCCGCTATTCGCAGCACTTTAAAGCCCCGCGCGGCGGTCACGGGATGGGTAAGGACCGCACTGGCGCCTCAGCCAAGCCGCTCGTCATCAAGGTGCCGGTCGGCACGCAGATCCTCTCCGACGACAAGGATGAGGTGCTCGCCGATTTCACGCAGGTCGGCCAGCGCATCGTGTTCCTTGAAGGCGGAATGGGCGGACGCGGCAATGCCAGCTACAAAACCTCCACCAACCGCGCGCCGCGCCAGCATCAGGACGGAATTCCGGGTCAGGAAGCCTGGGTGTGGTTGCGGCTGAAGCTGCTCGCCGATGTGGGCCTTGTCGGCCTGCCCAACGCGGGCAAATCGACCTTCATCAACGCAGTCAGCAACGCGCAGGCCAAGGTCGGCGATTATGCCTTCACCACACTGGTGCCAAAACTGGGCGTGGTGCGCCACAAGGGCCGCGAATTTGTGCTGGCCGACATCCCCGGCCTGATCGAAGGCGCAGCCGAGGGTGCAGGAGTGGGCGACCGTTTCCTGGGCCATATCGAACGCTGCCGGGTGTTGATCCACCTGATCGACATCACCGGCACCGAAGCATCTGACCCCGCCGAAGCAATGCGCGTGGTTGAAGAAGAACTGGCAGCTTACGGCGCCGGGTTGGAGGACAAATCGCGGCTGGTCGCGCTCAACAAGCTTGATCTGGCCGATAGCGAATTGGTCGACGCCTTCCGTGCCGAATTGCTGGCAGCAGGCGCGGAAAAGGTGTTTGCGGTGTCCGGCGCGACTGGCGCAGGGATTCCTGAATTGCTCGACGCCGTGCTCGGCTACCTGCCAGACCGCACTTCGACCGAGACCAAGACGGTCGAGGTTGAGAACGAGGGTGACGCTGCCGAGTGGTCGCCGCTCTGATGGCGGCATCAGCGCTTACGCTGCGGGACACGAACACCAACACAACAGGGGATACCCCATGACAATCGAGACCCTGCTCGATTTTTCCGACGTTGAAAAATGTCCGCGCCTGGTAATCAAGCTCGGCTCGGCGTTGCTGGTGCATGGCGATGGCGAACCACGCTATGAATGGTTGGCCACAGTGGCTCAGGAAGTTGCTGCCGCACGGGCGCGCGGACAGGAAATCATCGTCGTATGTTCAGGCGCGGTCGCGGTGGGCGCGGCCAAGCTGGGATTGCCGGGCGGCGGCCGCGAAACACTCGCCCATGCGCAGGCGGCAGCGTCGGCCGGGCAGGTGGTGCTGATTGCAACCTGGGCGCAGCTGCTGGCTGAACATGGTCTGGTGGCTGGGCAGATGCTGTTGACGTTGGATGATCTCGAAGGACGGCGGCGCTATCTCAATGCGTCGGAAACGCTGCGCGAATTGCTGGCGCGCGGGGCGGTGCCGATCATCAACGAGAATGACAGTATTGCCACCAGCGAAATCCGCTTTGGCGATAATGACCGGCTGGCCGCGCGGGTGGCGCAGGCGGCGGCGGCGAACGGCGTGCTGCTGCTGACCGATGTCGAGGGGCTGTATGATCGCGACCCTTCGCATCCTGAGGCCGAAATCCTGCCGCAGGTGCACGGTGTGACCGAGGAAATTCACGAGATGGCAACCGGCGAATCGTCGTCGGGCAAGGGTTCGGGCGGCATGACGTCCAAACTGCTCGCGGCTGAAATTGCTGAACGCGCCGGCATTGCACTGGCGATCATCAAGGGAGTGGACAATCTGCCGATTGCCTGTGCGATGGCGGCCAATCGTGGGACATTGTTCCTGCCCACGCGCGATGACAATGCGTGGAAAAGCTGGATTGGCGGGCGTTTGCGCTTCAACGGGTCAGTGCGGGTGGATGAAGGCTGTGTTGATGCGCTGTACCGCGGGAAAAGCCTGCTTGCCGCCGGAATTATCGGCGTTTCTGGCGATTTCGAACGCGGCGATGTGATCAAGGTCGAAGGGCCGGACGGGAAGCTGATCGCCAAAGGCCTGGTCGAATATGACTGGGACGAATGCCACGCGATCAAGGGCCTGCGGAGCGAAGAGGTCGCTGTGCGGTTGGGCCACCTGCCGCGATCCTGCGTGATCCACCGCGATCATCTGGTCTTGCTGTGATCTTGCCCCAATGAGTCTTCTGGCATGAGCGTTCTGGCCATCACCGGCGCGACGGGGTTTGTCGGTAGCGCAGTGTTGGCCGCGGCGTTGGATGCAGGGCATCAGGTACGCGCGCTGACCCGGCGCGATCAGCCAGAAATGGCAGGGCTTGCGTGGGTGCCGGGCGATCTGGCGGATACTGCGGCGCTGGCCAAGCTTGTCGCCGGTGCCCACGCGGTGATCCATGTCGCGGGCCTCACCAACACGCCCGATCCGGCGGAGTTCGAGGTCGCCAATGTCACCGGCACTGCCAACGTCATCGCCGCGATGGCGTCATGCGGCGCGCGGCGGCTGGTATTCGTCTCGTCACTCGCCTCGCGCATGCCTGCGCTTTCGGCCTATGGCGCGTCCAAGGCTCGGGCCGAAACGCTGGTCGAAGCGAGCGGGCTGGACTGGACCATCATCCGCCCGCCTGCAGTCTATGGCCCGCGCGATATCGACATGCTTGACCTGTTCCGCGCCGCGAAATGGGGCGTGGTGCCGCTGCCGCCGGGCGGGGCAACCTCGATCATCCACGCCGCTGATCTCAGCGCTTTGCTGGTGGCACTGACTGGCAATGCCGCCCCGACGAAGAAGCAGATATACGAACCGGATGATGGCCGCGAAGGCGGGTGGAGCCACAAGGAATTGGCGCAGGCGATTGGGCAGGCGGTAGGCAAGCGCAGCGTCTTCGCCCCGCACCTGCCGCGCGCGGTGCTCGAAGCCGCTGCCGCCGCTGACCGCCTGCTGCGCGGCGACCGCGCCAAACTTACCGCCGACCGGGTGGGCTATATGTGCCACCCCAACTGGGTGTCGCGCTCTGATCGCAGGGTGCCGCCGGGCATCTGGCAGCCGCAGATTGCGGGGCCGGAGGGGCTGAAGGCGACGGCGGAGTGGTACAAGCGCGAGGGTTGGGTTTGATCACTTCGCAAAGGGAGTGATGCATTCCTTTTCGAACGCCTCAAGGTAGGTTCGCTCCCAGCACCTTTCGAAGGCCCGGAGCACGTTCATGTTGGGTGGCCAAATGATCTCTACCGGTTTGCCTTGTGCGTCCACCATTCGCGGGCTGTTCTGCGGCCGGGGCACGGCCTGAAGACGTGCAATAGCCGTATCGAGGACCCTGCGATCCCGCTCGAGGAAGGCGATCGTCCCGTCCATGTAGAAGTTCCAGCCGAAATTCGCATCCTCGTCCATCGGCTTGTAGGTCAGCCGCAACAGCGCGATGGCTTGCTCGGTCTGCCCGGCATATGCGCGCATCTGGCCTTCGTGCGTGTAGAGGATGCTGGCGTGGTCACGCTTTTCGTGACGCCACTCACGGATAAGTTCAGCGGCTTCGGCATAACAGCCACGCTCGTATAGACCGCGCCACCCGCCGTCCGGCAGGGTCTGATCGAACCCCTGCCGATCGAGCGCCAGCATCGCCTCGAGATCGTAGGAGCAATCGGGCGCGGGAGCGGGTTCGGCGGGCTGGGCTACAGCGAGGAGCAGGGCGAGCATGGCCCCAGCCTAACGCATTGCGGCACCTTGCGAAAGCAACGTTAGAGGAACGGTTCCTCGCCCGGCTTGTGGATGCCGCATTCGGTCTTGTCCCAGCCCTTCCACCGGCCCGAACGCGGGTCTTCGCCCGGGGCGACCTGGGTGGTGCAGGGCGAACAGCCGATTGAGGGGTATCCTTGCGCGATCAGCGGGTGGCGCGGCAGGTCGTGGGCTTCGAAATAGGCGGCGATGTCATCGGCGGACCAATCGATCAGCGGATTGATCTTCAACCGCCCTTGCGCGTCAGAGGTATCCACTTCGAAGCGCGGCAGGTTGGCGCGGGTGGACGATTGGAACGCTTTGCGGCCGGTGAAGCTGGCATCGTAATTCGCCAATGCCTTTTCCAGCGGGCGCACTTTGCGGATTTCGCAGCAGCCATCGGGATCATAGGACCAGCGCAGACCGCTTTCATCTTTCGCGGCCAGATCAGCCGCAGCGGGGGTTAGGATCACCAGATTGAGCCCTAAACGCGCCGCGAGCGTATCGCGATAGGCAAGTGTCTCGGCAAAATGCTTGCCCGTGTCGAGGAACAGCACCGGCACTGACGGATCGACGCTGGCGATCAGATGCAGCAGCACCGCGCTTTCCGCGCCGAAGCTGGAGACGATCACCAGATCGCCCGCCAGATCGCCCTTGATCACGCCTTCGAGCATGTCCTGCGTCGAGGCGCCCCGGAACATCCGGTTCAGCCGCACCGCATCATGTTCGGTGAAGCGCGGTGCGAGGTCGATCGTGTCGCGGGTGCGATCGGTCGCGGCGGCGGCGGTATCAGGCTTCATGGCGAATATTCGCGATGATGCGCCGCGCATCGGCAGCGCGTTGATACACGTTATCCCACGTCGCAAAGGCACGCGCGGCGTCGGCTTCATCGAGGCGCTTGTCGGGCGCAAAGCTGTCAAACCCGCAGCGGCGCATGTGGCTCAGCTGGTCGATCAGCACATCGCCCACCGCGCGCAATTCGCCAGTATAGCCCGCTTCGCGAAGGATGCGGGCGGATGAATAGCCGCGCCCGTCGCCAAAGCCGGGGAAGTTGACCTCGATCAGAGCGAGCCTGTCGAGGAACGGCAGCAGCACGCGGGCATCATCGCCCGGCTCGATCCGAACGGCGGTCGCGTTGGTCTGATCGCAGCAGGCGTCCACAGTGACCGTGCCGTGGTCGGCAGGCTCATCATCGCGGAAACGGAATTGCACTTCGTCCGGGGACGTACCGAGATTGCTGGTATCAACCATAAAGCGCCTCCTTGAACGGCTCCATGCCGATGCGGCGGTAGGTATCGAGGAAGCGTTCGCCATCGGTGCGCGCACCAAGATAGACGTCGGTGACTTTTTCGACCGCCGCAATCACGCCGTCTTCGTCAAAACCGGGGCCGGTGATCTTGGCAAGGCTGACGTCCTCGGCCTCGCTGCCGCCCAATGACAGCTGGAAGTTCTCCTTGCCCTTCTTGTCGACCCCGAGGATGCCGATGTGGCCTGCGTGATGGTGCCCGCAGGCATTGATGCAGCCAGAGATTTTCAGCTTCAGTTCGCCCAATTCCCCGGTGCGGCCGTTGGCGGCGAAGCGTTCGGATATGCGCTGGGCCAGCGGGATCGAGCGGGCATTGGCGAGGCTGCAATAATCCAGTCCGGGGCAGGCGATGATATCCTCGACCGTGTCCATGTTCGGTGCAGCCAGGCCAGCCGCATCCAGCGCGGTCCACACCGCGTGAAGGTCTGCAATCCGCACATGCGGCAGCAGCAGGTTCTGGGTGTGCATCACGCGCAGTTCATCAAAGCTGTAAAGCTTCGCCAGCCGGGCCACGATCCGCATCTGATCGGCGGTGGCATCGCCGGGAATCCCGCCGACCGGTTTGAGGCTGATAACGGCTGAGACATAGGCATCGTGCTTGTGCCGGTGGGTGTTGCGGTGCGCCCACAGCGCAAAATCGGGATCGGAGCGGTCGAGTGTCTTTGGTCCGTCCACAAATGCCGGATCGGCGAAATGCGCGGCAATCCGCGCCAGTTCCTCATGCGGGGGTTCGACCCCCACGGCCAGCATGTGGGCAAATTCTTCCTCGACCTGCCGGGTGTATTCGACCGCGCCCAGTTCATGGACCAGGATCTTGATCCGCGCCTTGTACTTGTTGTCGCGCCGGCCATAGCGGTTGTAGACCCGTAAAGCGGCCTCGGCATAAGTGATGAGCTGATCCAGCGGTACGAAGTCGCGGATCAGCGGCGCGATCATCGGGGTGCGGCCCATGCCGCCGCCCGCGTAAACCTCGGCCCCCACTTTACCTGCGGCGTTCTTCACGATGCGGATACCGATATCGTGCAGCCGCATCGCTGCGCGGTCTTTTGCCGAAGCAATCACCGCGATCTTGAACTTGCGCGGCAGGTAGGTGAATTCGGGGTGAAAGCTAGACCATTGGCGCAGCAATTCGGCATAGGGGCGCGGGTCAACCACCTCGTCTGCCGCAGCGCCCGCAAAGTGATCGGACGAGATATTGCGGATGCAATTGCCGCTGGTCTGGATCGCGTGCATTTCGACCTTTGACAGGTCGGAGAGAATATCGGCGGCATCCTCCAGCTTGATCCAGTTGTACTGGATGTTCTGGCGGGTGGTGAAGTGGCCATAGCCGCGATCATATTTCTCGGCGATATCGGCCAGCGCCTCCATCTGTCCGCCATTGAGCGTGCCATAGGGGATCGCGACCCGCAGCATATAGGCGTGCAGTTGCAGATA
>JANQTR010000265.1 GCA_030731635.1 Erythrobacter sp.
GCCATGAGCAACGCCGCGCCCGGATCGACGGCTTCACCGTCTGGTGCGAGCAGGACGATCAAACCGCTTGTCGCCACGGCAAGGCCCGCCCAGCCGGGCAGGGTCAAGGTGTCACCGCGCACGTGTCCGACGGCCAGAATGGTCGCCTGAACGCATGCGAACAAGATCAGCGCGCCGGTGCCTGCACCAAGGCTGAGGTAAGCGAGCGAGAACCCGCCAATATACACCGCCAGCGACAGCGCCCCCGGCCAATCGGACAGCACCGGTCGTCGTCCGATCACAGGCAACAAGACCGCAGCACCTGCCGCCAACCGGATCACCGAATAAGCGCCTGCACCGATTGCACCATCGCCCAGCGCCGCGCGCGCCAGCAGCGAATTGCCAGCAAATGCGGTGATCGCGACCACCCCCAGCAGCAAGGTCACGATTGGCTGGCGCAAAGGCGCGTTCATGCTGGCGGGCATCCTTGCAGCGCCCGGCGATCCGCTGCCGCCGAAGAGCGAACCGGCCTCAGCTGCGGACGAAGGTGAGCGCGAAGGTCACTGGCACAGCGGGCGTGATTGAGGGCAGCTGCGCCAGCGCGCGCAATTCGCCCAGCTCGTCGGTCAGTTCGAACATGTCGGTCGAGATGATCACCGGCGCGGTCGGCACCACGGTCACGCGGTCAGCCGAAACGCGGGTGACCAGCACTTCGGTCTCAACCGTGCTTTCGACACCTTTCAGAGCGATGGTGGCGTTCATGGAGCGCGTGATCGATTGGCCCACGGCAAGGCCCGCGAACGCCGCCGGATCGAGCTTCGCCGTCACCACCGCCTTGGGATTGTCGGCCACCTGAAAGAAGATTTCGCGCATCCGTTCGTTGCGGATATCGACCCCGGTATTAACCGAGGCCAGATCGATATCGAGCGTTGCGGTGCCATCGGCGGCAACCGTGCCAGACAGCGTGTCAAACCGATTGCTTTCGGCAATCTCGCCCGCCTTGATGCTGACATAGGCGAGGCGCGAGCCCGCCGGATCGAGCGTCCATGCGCCTTCGGTCACCGAAGCGGCCTCGGTCGCGGCATCCCTGGGCGCGTCAGCCGCAGGCTCGGCGCAGGCGGCAAGCCCCAAGGCGAGCGCAGCAGCAAGGGCTAGGGGGCGAACAATGGGCATCACGGGTAGAACCTTTCGGGCGGGTGACTTCGGAAGTGAGGAATATGCGATTTGGCGGCACGCTGAAAGAGGGTATCCGGCGATCATGCTATCCGGGCGTGATGGCGGCGGCGGATCAACCAGCCGGTGGCCGCCAATGCGAGGCATGGCAGCCAGACCAGCGTAAGCTCTGACACCAGCGTCACCACGCCGCGCGCAGAGAAGAAATCCGCTCCGATTGGTGACACGCGGATGGGCGTGATCGGCGCAAAGAAGCGCGTATCGGTGACCGGCCACAGCAGCGCAGGTCCAAGCCCGCCGCTGGTGAAAGCATCGAGCAGTCCGTGGCTCGCCATAGCGAGGGCGAGAAACGCGAAGGCTCCGACCGACCGCGCATCGCGCCATAGCAGCGCGACCGCGGCGGCCACCATCAGTGCAAAGGCAATCGCATGGGTCGCGCCGCGATGCCCCCACTGATCGGCATATTCGATGCCAATCGCAAACCCCACCACATCGGCATCGGGCAGCATCGCCAGCCCCGCCCCGGCCAACGCGAGCTTGGAGCTGATCCGCGCCGGGCCCGCTGCAACAGCGATTGCCAGCGGCACGATGGCGTGAGTCATGATCGTGGGCATTGGCGCCCCGGAACTCGCTTGCGCCTTATTCCCACTCGATCGTGCCGGGCGGTTTGGACGTGTAATCATAAACCACGCGGTTGATGCCCTTGACCTCGTTGACGATGCGAGTCGCAACGCGGGTCAGGAAACCGGCGTCATAAGGGAAGACATCAGCCGTCATCCCGTCGGTGGAGGTGACGGCACGCAGGGCGCAGACGTTGTCGTACGTGCGCGCGTCGCCCATCACGCCCACCGTCTTGACCGGCAGCAGCACCGCAAACGCCTGCCAGATCGCATCATACAGCCCGGCATTGCGGATTTCTTCGAGGTAGATCGCATCGGCCTTGCGCAGGATGTCGCAGCGTTCCTTGGTGACTTCGCCGGGGATGCGGATCGCAAGGCCGGGGCCGGGGAAGGGATGGCGACCAACGAACGCATCGGGCAGGCCCAGTTCGCGGCCCAGTTCGCGCACTTCGTCCTTGAACAACTCGCGCAAGGGTTCGACCAGCTGCATGTTCATGCGTTCGGGCAGGCCGCCGACATTGTGGTGGCTTTTGATCGTGACGCTCGGCCCGCCGGTGAAGCTGACACTCTCGATCACATCGGGATAAAGCGTGCCTTGGGCGAGGAAATCGGCCCCACCGACCTTGTTCGCCTCGGTCTCGAACACGTCGATGAAGGTCTTGCCGATAAATTTGCGCTTGGCCTCGGGGTCGGTAAGGCCAGCGAGACCGCCGAGGAACAGCGCCTCAGCCTCAACATGCACCAGCGGGATGTTGTAATGATCGCGGAACAGAGTGACGACCTGCTCCGCCTCGTTCATCCGCATCAGCCCGTGATCGACGAACACACAGGTTAGCTGATCGCCGATCGCTTCGTGGATCAGAACCGCAGCAACCGCCGAATCGACCCCGCCTGACAACCCGCAGATGACGCGCCTGTCGCCAACCTGGGCGCGGATTTCGGCGATCTTGGTCTTGCGGAACTCGGCCATCGTCCAATCGCCCGTCAATCCGCAGACATGGCGCACGAAATTGGCAATCAGCTTGCCGCCATCGGGGGTGTGGACGACCTCGGGGTGGAACTGGGTGCCGTAAAACTTGCGTGCCTCGTCCGCGATAACGGCAAAGGGCGCGCCATCCGACGTGGCGACGATTTCGAAGCCGGGGGCAAATTGCGTCACCTTGTCGCCGTGGCTCATCCACACCTGATGCCGATCGCCCACGTCCCACAGACCGTCGAACAGCGCGCAATCGGCCGTGACAGTCAGGAACGCGCGGCCAAATTCGCCGCCTTCGCCTGTTTCATGTCCGGGGCGCACTTCGCCGCCCAATTGGTGGCTCATCACCTGCTGGCCATAACAAATGCCGAGAATCGGGATACCCGCCTCGAACAGCGCCTGCGGCGCGCGCGGTGATCCATCATCGGGAACGCTGGCGGGCGAGCCTGACAGGATGATGCCTTTGGGCTTCATCCGCCGGAACGCCGCTTCCGCTTGGGTAAAGGGCGCGATTTCGGAATAGACCCCGGCCTCACGCACCCGCCGCGCGATCAATTGCGTTACCTGACTACCGAAATCGACGATCAGGATGGAATCGGACACAGCGGAAAGGCCCGCCTGCGATGGGGATGGGTGCGCGGTCATGGGCGCGAATTAAGCAGCGCACCGGGCGCTGTCCAGCATCGCCGCACCCCAAACCCGGTATTTTGCACTGCAGCAATTTTCTTCACACGCAAATTCAACAAGTTCCCGAAAAACCGTTCCAGTTTCGTTGCAATCTTTGGAACCATCTTCGCGCATTTCGCATTTGCACATTTATCTTGTGCACTGCACCAGAGTTTCAAACAGCAACTGAATGCCGGCCAGCGGCATCGCAATCCTGACACCCTCTCTTGCTTTTCGGAGTTTTTTCAATGCGTTTTGCTCTTCCCCTGATCGCACTCGCCGTTGTTGCCGTTCCTGCCGTTGCAGCGCCCGCCGCTGACACTACCGTCACTGTGAGCATTGCTTATGGCGATGTCGACGTGACCAGCGCTGAGGGCCGTGCTGCGCTTGAATCGCGCATCGATGCCAAGCTGCGCAAGGCCTGCGCGATTGAAGGCGCCGCACGCTACACCCACGTCCGCACTGCGGTGGACAGCAAGTGCGTCGCCGATGCCCGCGATGCCGCGATGGCCGAAGTCGAGCGGGTTGCCGCAGCTGAAGCCCGCAGCGGGCGCGCAGTTGCCGCCAACTGAGGCATTTTATCTAAGAATTTCAGCGCGGCCGCCGGAACAATCCGGCGGCCGTTTGCATTGGCACGCCAACCTCTTTGTTGCAAACTATGCAACTATTTTGAGTGTTTTCGCATTTGAATTCGATTCAATCGAACACCAATTGGCTGCCAGAGCGATCCCCTCCCCTGGGGACATCGCCCGGCAGCGTCAGGTCGAACTCGGCCCCGCTGTCTGACTGCACGACCCGGCAGCGTCCGCCAGAGCATCCCCCCTCGCTCGGCCAGCCTGCTTTGTCAGGTCCGGCGCAAGGCGCTTGGCCAGCAGCGAACGAGACGCGGCCACCCCTCCCCCCCTGAAATGGTGGCCGCGTCTCAAGCTGGCGGCTTCATGCGCATAGGTTTCGGGTGGATTTCAGGCTTACTTTTGTGGGGATTGTTTGCGAATTTCGATCACGGTGATGTGTATTTTTACATCACAATGTTAATTGATAATTACGCTGAACTTTCTATATGATGCCCAGGCCCGACCGCCTCTCCCTCTCTCCCCCGAGGGTCGGCCGGGTTCCCAACCACAACATAACAGGGAATTTGAACCATGCGTATGATCAGCGAAAAGGCTGTCGCCTTTGTCCTCGCCCTCGCCATGAGCGGTGCCGCATTCAACACGCTTTTCGTCTGAGGCATCTGCCTCGGGATTGCGTTATACGTGCCGGCGAATGCCGGCCAAGTCTGGCCCGGTTCTCCAAGAGGGGAGCCGGGCCGAGCTTTTTTGGGGCCAGAGTCAGCGGCCAAGTCAAAGAGCGGGCGCTATTCCACCCCGCCAAGGCGTGCGGCCTCTTCGCGCAAATCGCTTTTGAGCAGCTTACCGATGTGGCTGCGCGGCATTTCGGCAATCGGGTGCAACGCCGCCAACCGCTGAGTCTTGCCGAGCCGCGCATTGACCGCCGCCAGAATCGTCGCCGGATCACCCCCGCCATCCTTGAGCACAGCAAAACCGACCGGACTTTCCCCCCATTTGCGGGACGGCATGCCCACCACCGCAGCCTCGACCACACCAGCCTCCTTCAGCAATTCAGCCTCAAGGTCGCTCGGGTAGATGTTGAACCCGCCGGAGATGATCATGTCTTTGGCGCGGCCCACCAGTTCAACAAAGCCCTCGGCATCGACCCGGCCGATATCGCCCATCCGCATCCATGCCTCTCCGGTCGCAGGGTCGATCCACTGCGCCTCCAGCGTCTTGTCGGGACGGTTCTTGTACCCGCTCATCATCGTCAGACTGCGGCCGATCAGGTTGCCCGGGGTACCGGGCGGCACTTCGCGGTCATGGTCATCGAGCACCTTCAGCTCGCTTCCCGGCGCAGGGCGGCCGACAGTGTGGAGCTTGTCGGGGAATTCGTGTGCGGCGAGCAGGCAGACCACGCCGCCTTCAGTCATCGAATAAATTTCGATCAGCCCACCCGGCATTCGCGCCAGCACCTCGCGCTTGAGATCAGCCGGAAACGGCGCCGAAGTGCAGTATTTGAGTTTCAGCGCCGACAGATCGAAATCATCGAACCCGGCATAATCCATCAGCCGCTGATATTGCACCGGCACCAGCATGGTGATCGTGGTGCGGTCAGCCTGCGCATGGGCGAGCCACTGCCCGCAATCGAACTTCCCCATCACCCGCACGCACCCGCCCGCCAGCAACACTGGCAGAAACGCAACCATCGTGGTGTTGGAATAGAGCGGGGTCGACGCAAGCGAGCGGACGTCCAGCCCGGAGCCGAGATAGGACAGCGCGGTCGCCGCAAATTGCCGCCAGCGCATCTGGTGTGAATGGACGATGCCCTTGGGAATACCCGTGGTGCCGCTGGAATAGATGATGTTGAACGAGTCTTTGGGCTCCGGCTTGAACTCCGGCGCGCGGCTGCCGGGAGGGGCCATCCACTGATCGATGTTCTCTAATGGCACGCGAATTAGGTCCGCCATGAATTCCGGCCCCAGCTCCGCCGCCTTGGCCGCATCGATGAAGAGGTGCGCGGCGCCCGAATCGCGCGCCATACCTTCAAGCTGTTCAGCCGAGGCACTGGTCGTCAGCGGCGCTGCTACCCCGCCCGCGCGCATTGCCGCCAGAAACACCAGCGCATATTCGACGTTGGAGGTGCCGAGGATCGCCACCGATTGTCCGCGCGTCAGGCCGGTTTCAACCAACCGTGCCGCCAGCCGTTCGACCAGCCCGACCAGCTCGGCCCAATAGACCTCGCGCTTTTCATCCACGATTGCGAGGTCATCGCCCTTGATCCGCGACCATTCCATCAGGATATCGGGAAATGCGCCGAACGGTTCGGCAAGGCGGGCGGTCATCATTTCGGTGCTCATACAAGTCTGCATAATCGCGCAGCCCGGTAGCGCAAAAGGATTTGGTACCAAGCCTGCATAAGTGCGAGGATGACAATGAAGAAGGGGACCATGATGATCCGCACCGCACTGACTGGCGCATTCGCCGCGCTGGCACTGGCCCCGGCTACGCAGGCCGAAACCGAAAACGAGAACGAAATCGTCACGCCGCAGCGGGTGCTGGTGGTGCTTGCCCATCCCGATGATGAATTATTCATGGCACCCGCGATCGCCGCATTGGCGCGGCAAGGGGCGGTGGTGACGCTGGCCTATGCCACGCAGGGTGAGGCAGGGCCGGGGGTGTCAAACTATGCGCCGGGTGAGGAATTGGCCGATGTGCGGCTGCAAGAAGCCTTCTGTTCGGGGCAGGAACTGGGCGCGCCGGTGGTCATCACCTTCAATCGCGGCGATGGGCGGCTGGGTGTCGATGCCCACCATAAAGACTCGCCTGCAAGCGGCCTGCTGCGAGATTTTACAACCGTCGTCCCGGTGCAGAATCTGGTACTGACCTGGGGGCCGGATGGCGGTTATGGCCACGCCGACCACCGCATGGTGAACGCGCTGACTACGCAGATCGTGCAGGCCATGCCCGCCGCCAAACGGCCCCGACTGCTGTATGTCGGCATTCCCAGCGGTAGCCGCCCAGACGTGCCGCAGATGGCTGGCTGGGCCGAGACTGACCCCGCGCTGTTGACCGAAACGATTGCCTACACAACTGCGGATCTCGAAGCTGCCAAGGCAGCCGTGCAGTGCCACGTCACCCAATTCGATGCCGATACGCGCGCCGGGATGATGCCGCTGTTCGATGCGACAATCTGGCAAGGCAAGGTGCATTTCCGGCCGGCATTCTGACACCTTCGGCAAAGCGGGCCGAACATACGTGGAAAAGCGCTCCGTGCGGGCGTCCCGCAGTTGGGTTTCCCCGCCTGAGCGCCTATATGGTAGCAATGGATGACAACACCCCACAAACGCCCGAAGCCCTTCCCGAACGCGTTCGCCAGATGGGCGAGTATGGCGCCGATTCGATCAAGGTTCTCAAAGGCCTCGATGCCGTGCGCAAACGCCCCGGCATGTATATCGGCGATACCGACGACGGTAGCGGCCTGCACCACATGGTGTTCGAAGTCAGCGACAACGCCATTGACGAGGCGCTGGCGGGCCATTGCGACCTCGTGCTGATCGAATTGAACCCGGATGGTTCGGTTTCTGTCGAAGATAACGGGCGCGGCATTCCGACGGGCATGCACACCGAAGAAGGCGTGTCTGCCGCCGAAGTGATCATGACCCAGCTGCACGCGGGCGGGAAGTTCGAGAACACTTCGGACGATAATGCCTACAAGGTGTCCGGCGGACTGCACGGCGTCGGCGTGTCAGTGGTCAACGCGCTGTCCGAATGGCTGGAACTGGTGATCTGGCGCGAAGGCAAGGCGCATTGGATGCGATTTGAACATGGCGATGCGGTCGCCCCGCTGGTGGTTACCGGCGATGCCCCGCCGGTCGCCAGCAACGGCGATGACAATGGCCTTAAAAAAGGCACCCGCGTAACCTTCAGCGCCAGTCACGACACCTTCAAGAACGTCACCGAGTACGATTTCGAAAAGCTCGAACACCGTTACCGCGAATTGGCGTTCCTCAATTCGGGCGTGCGCATCAAGCTGCGCGATCTGCGCCATGAAGACGTGCTCGAACACGATCTTTACTATGAAGGCGGGATCGCGGCTTTCGTCAAATATCTCGATCGCAACAAGCAGCCTCTGGTAGGCGAGCCGATTTCGGTATCGGCCGAAAAAGACGGCATCGGCATCGACGTCGCGCTGGAATGGAACGATTCCTACTACGAAAACGTGCTCGCCTTCACCAACAACATCCCGCAGCGCGATGGCGGCACGCACTTGGCGGCCTTCCGCGCCGCGCTGACCCGCACGCTCAATAATTATGCCGAGCGATCAGGGATGCTGAAGAAGGAAAAGGTCAGCCTGTCGGGCGAGGACATGCGCGAGGGGCTGACTGCGATCGTCAGCGTGAAGCTGCCCGATCCGAAGTTCTCCAGCCAGACCAAGGACAAGCTGGTCAGTTCCGAAGTCCGCTCGCCGCTGGAAAGCCTGATGGGCGACAAGATGAACCAGTGGCTGGAGGAAAATCCCGCCGATGCCAAGCAGATCATCCAGAAGGTGATCGACGCCGCCGCCGCGCGCGAAGCGGCCCGGCGCGCGCGTGAAATGAGCCGCAAGGGCGCGATGAGCATCGCCTCGCTCCCCGGCAAGCTCGCCGATTGTCAGGAACGCGATCCGGCCAAGTCCGAACTCTTCCTGGTCGAAGGCGACTCCGCCGGTGGCTCGGCCAAACAGGGGCGCGATCGCAAGACGCAGGCGATCCTGCCGCTGAAGGGCAAGATCCTCAACGTCGAACGCGCACGGTTTGACCGGATTATCAGCTCCAAGGAAGTCGGCACGCTGATTCAGGCGATGGGCACCGGCATCCGCGATGAATTCAACCTCGAAAAG
>JANQTR010000266.1 GCA_030731635.1 Erythrobacter sp.
CAACCCCTGCCGCCGTCAGCCATTTGGCATCAAGCGCCAGCATCACCGCCTGATAAGCACCCGCCGAATGGCCCATGAAGGCGATTTTTTCAGGATCACCGCCATGGGCAGCGATATTATCGCGGGCCCACGCGACCGCTTCGGCTCCATCTTCAAGGAAGGCGGGGAAGCGCACCTTGGGCACCTTGCGGTAATCGGGGATCACGACAAGGAAGCCTTCATTCGCCAAAGCTCGTCCAGCAAAGGCATAAGACGCGCGGTCACCCTTCGCCCAGCCGCCGCCGTACCAGAAGATCACAACCGGGAGCTTGCCCCCCGATACTGTTGCGCTCGCCTTGTCCGGAGCCCAGATGTCGAGTGTCTGGCCATGGCTGCCAAATGGCACCGCTTCGGCCACCTGCCGCGCGCCTGCCCTGCCACCTGCGGCCCAATCATAAGCCGATAGCAAGCGCGGCGGCGAAGTGAAGGCGAGGATACCGCCAGCCATCAGGACAAGCGTAAGGCTGACAATTGCAATGGCACGCCGCATCAGACCACGTAATGCGCCGTGGTGGTCGCAGTGATGTCAGCCTCGGTCACACCTGGCGCCATCTCGATCAGCTTGAACGGCGACTTGTGATCGGGCCGCTGGAACACGGCCAGATTGGTAATCACCATATCCACCACCCCCGCGCCGGTTAGTGGCAAGGTGCAGGTGGGGATGAACTTGGGGCTGCCGTCCTTGGCGGTGTGGTCCATCACCACGATGATTTTCTTGACGCCAGCGACCAGATCCATCGCTCCGCCCATGCCCTTGATCATCTTGCCGGGGATCATCCAATTGGCGATGTCGCCGTTCTCGGCCACTTCCATCGCGCCC
The DNA here is from genome assembly GCA_030731635.1 of Erythrobacter sp. GTDB lineage: Bacteria > Pseudomonadota > Alphaproteobacteria > Sphingomonadales > Sphingomonadaceae > Erythrobacter. Next base: position 860 of record JANQTR010000266.1, read on the forward strand.
AGCACCGTCAGGTCGATATGCCCGCCGCGGATCATCGCAAAGCTGGTGGCGCTGTCGAAATAGGCGCTGTGCGGCAGTTCGCTGATGGTCTGCTTGCCCGCGTTGATGAGATCGGGATCAACCTCGTCATCATAGGGAAACGGTCCGATGCCGAGCATCCCGTTTTCGCTTTGCAGCGTCACCATCATCCCTTCGGGGATGTGGTTTGCCACCAGCGTCGGGATGCCGATGCCAAGATTGACGTAATACCCGTCCTGCAATTCGCGTGCGGCGCGCGCGGCCATCTGGTCGCGGGTCCAGCCGGTTGGAAGCGCGCTCACTGCGCTTGCTCCGGGAACACTGGCTCGATCAGGAACCAGCCATTGCCGATCACCGGTTCAAGCTCGGCCCCCGCCTCGGGGCTGCGGAGATATTTGAAGCGCTCGTCAAAGTCGGGTCGTTCGTCCCCGGCGATGGCGATAATGCAGGTGATGCCAGCAAGATTGTCCTTGCGTTGCTGCTTGCGATCATCGGTTTCGCGGCGCAGCGAAATGATGTCTTCGCCGCGCGGATCCAGCCCTGATTGTTCGAGCGCGGTGCGCAGCGTCCCGGATTGGTTGACGGAAAGGTCGGAAAGCCAGGTGATCACAACCCCAGCTTCTCGCAGCACCGCAAGACCAAGCGCCAGACCGGGCTGTTTGGCGGGGTCGGCGGGTGGTGCAAACACGCCGTCCTTCGGGTCAAGATCGATCACCGCCACCGGTTGTTCGCCAGTTTCACAGAGGCGGCGCTGGCCATCAATCGCGATCGGATCGCTGAGCATGGCCGAAAGCGGCGCTGTACCGCTTGCCCCGGCGGCGGCTACCGCACTGCCATAACGGACAAATTGGGCAAAGCCGTTCGGCTCAACCGGCGCGGCGGGCGTTGCTGCTGGCGGGGAGGGGGCAGGCA
>JANQTR010000267.1 GCA_030731635.1 Erythrobacter sp.
AAGGTTTCCACCTCGAACCTGTGCAGTGAAATCACCCTGCCGACCGGGATCGATCACCTCGGCAATGACCGCACGGCGGTGTGCTGCCTGTCGTCGTTGAACCTGGAAACCTGGGACGAATGGAACGGCGACAAGCAGTTCATTGAAGACGTGATGCGGTTCCTCGACAACGTGCTGCAGGACTATATCGAGCGTGCGCCCGATGAAATGGCCCGCGCCAAATACTCGGCTGAACGGGAACGTTCGGTCGGCCTCGGGGTGATGGGCTTCCACTCGTTCCTCCAGCAAAAGGGGCTCGGGTTTGAAAGCGCGATGGCCAAGGCGCTGAACCTCAAGATGTTCAAGCATATCCACGCCAAGGCGTGCGAGGCTTCGATGCTGCTGGCGCAGGAACGCGGGCCGTGCCCCGACGCCGCCGATATGGGCGCGATGGAGCGGTTCAGCTGCAAGATGGCAATCGCGCCGACCGCGTCGATCAGCATCATCTGCGGCGGGACGTCGGCTTGCATCGAACCGATCCCGGCGAACATCTACACCCACAAGACGCTGTCGGGCAGCTTCATCGTCAAGAACCCCTATCTTGAGAAATTGCTCGACAAGAAGTCGAAGAATTCGACCAATGTCTGGAACACGATCCTCGAACGTGGCGGGTCGGTGCAGCATCTCGATTTCCTCTCGCCGGAGGAAAAGGCGGTGTTCAAGACCAGCTTTGAAATCGATCAGCGCTGGCTGCTCGAATTCGCGGCCGATCGCACCCCCTATATCGATCAGGCGCAGTCGCTGAACCTGTTCATCCCGGCTGATGTCGACAAGTGGGATCTGATGATGCTGCACTTCCAGGCGTGGGAACGCGGCATCAAGTCGCTGTATTACCTGCGCTCCAAGTCTGTGCAGCGCGCAGGCTTTGTCGGCGGGGTGGAGGCGGATAACACCTCTGAACTCGCCAAGATCGAACTCAACGCCGGTGATCCGACTGATTACGAGGAATGCCTCAGCTGTCAGTAAGCCAATAGGAAGCACGCGATGAAAGCCCGCCGCGCTGTTCGCATTCTGACCACGGCCACAGGGTCGTGTCGCAGCGCGCGCGGGATGCAGTGGGACATTGCGCTGGCCGATTTGTCCGAAGGCGGGTGCCGGGTCGATGATCCGCGCGGGCGGTTGCAGTTGGGCGAATTTGTCCGCCTGAACATCGCCGGCACCGGGCCGCACATGGCCGAAGTGGCGTGGCGGCAGGGGGCAAGGGTCGGGCTGGTGTTCCAGCGGCAGCTATCGGCGCAGGTGGTTCGCCGCTTTGCCGAGGCTGATTGGGACGGGGCGCGCGCCGCCTTTGACGAAGATCTCAGCCGCGCCCCTGTGCGGCGGCTGCTGTAAAATCAAGCGCGCCCGCCGCCACATGCGGGCAGGAAAGGATAAGACGATGGGATTGCCATTCTGGATGGGCGTTTTTGGTGCGGTGGTCTCGCTGATCTTCCTTGTGCGCGCCGCGATCGAGCTCAAGAAAGACACACCCGGTCACGCCCGCAATGCGGCAATGATCCATGTCGCGATGGGATCGATGTTCCTGCCGGCATCGCTGCTCATCATGTTCATCTACCGATAAAAGCCGCCGCCCAGAAAACTGCCCAAAAATTCTGCGGGCGCGTGAATCCATCACCGCCAGCCCCGCGTATCTGATATACATATTGCCTTAGGAGAATCCGCCATGTCGCTGCTCGAAGCCCGCTCCACCTACAAGCCGTTCCAGTACCCCTGGGCCTATGATTTCTGGAAGCGCCAGCAGC
>JANQTR010000268.1 GCA_030731635.1 Erythrobacter sp.
GAGCCTCGTCATCCAGCGCCGCGACCTGCGCCAATGCGCCTTTCGCCGGGGCCAGCGCCACCCCGCGCCATTCGCGCGACGCGGACAGATCGCAGGCAAAGGCGAGCCGTTCAGTCAGGCTGATCGGCGGGGCTTCATCGGGCTCGCGCGCATCGTCGAGCAGCACCAGCGCCGCCTTGCCATCATCCATCGCCTGCACCAGCCGCCCGGCGATGGTGATGTCCATCCGTTCCGCCATTCCCGCGATCAGCGCGCCGCCGGTGGATTCCTCAATTAACCCGCGCTGCCGGATCGGCTTGCCTGCGGAAAGGCTGGCGGCCAGATCAATCCCGCCGAGCAAGCGTTCATCATCGACATGGCCGGGCATCCGGCGCAGCGTTATGTGCTCACCCAAGGCAGCCACCAGCGCATCACGCGCCGGGCTGCCGCCGCGCAACACCAGTCCGCCAAATATGCGCGGCGCCAATGCAAACAGCCGCGCCGCCAGCACCGCATCGTGCAGCGGATCGGCGGCGGCATCCAAATTCATCCGAATAGCTCGGTAATCGCCCGAGTGATGCGCACGGTCGAGCCGGTTTCATCCAGCACATCGCGCCGCAGCCGGTGGCGCAGGGCCGACGGCGCAATCGCGACCATATGCTTGCGCGTGACCGCCTTCGCCCCGTCCAACGCAGCCAGCGCCCGCGCCGCACGCATAAGCGTCAGTTCTCCGCGCAGGCCATCTGCGCCGACCGCAAGGCACAGTTCGGCGGCATCGCGCAGCACATCTTCGCCCGCTTCCAGCTTGGTCAGGCGCGCCTTGCCGCGGGCGACGCGTTTGAGGATTTTTTCATCCTCACCCGCCCAGCGCGCGGCAAAGCCTTCGGGATCACGTTCGTTTTCGGCGACGAGACGCATGATCGCGATCCGCACTTCGATATCCTTGGGGCTGCGCACTTCCACCGAAAGGCCGAAACGGTCGAGCAATTGCGGGCGCAATTCGCCTTCTTCGGGGTTGCCGCTGCCGATCAGCACGAATTTGGCCGGGTGGCGCACCGACAGGCCTTCGCGCTCAACCACGTTCTCGCCCGAGGCAGCCACATCGAGCAGCAGGTCGACCAAGTGGTCTTCGAGCAGGTTGATTTCATCAATATACAGGAACCCGCGATGCGCCTTGGCCAGCAGGCCCGGCTCAAACGCCTTTTCGCCCGATCGCAGCGCGCGTTCGAGATCGAGGCTGCCGATCACCCGGTCTTCGGTCGCGCCCAAGGGCAGATCGACGAAGGGAACCGCCCGTTTGACCATCTTGCCGGTGCCGCACACGCCGGGATAGCGCGCCTGATCATCGGGCGAGCAGCCATACAGGCACCCGTTGGCCGCCATGATCGGCGGCAGTAACCCGGCGAGCGCGCGCGCGGCGGTGGATTTGCCTGTCCCCCGGTCGCCAAACACCATCACCCCGCCAATGCTGGGGTCGACCGCTGCAATCAGCAGGGCCTGTTTCATCTCGTCCTGACCGACGATCGCGGAAAATGGGAAGCGTGCCATAGGCCCCGTCTTTGAACGTTACAGCGGCGATGAACAAGCCCCGAAACAGGCCCAAGTGACAAGCTGGCTGGACAGTTTTCAGCGGGAAAAGCGTCCCTACCGTTTACCCAGCCGGTTGAGCAGCAACACCGGTAGCAGGCCCGCCGCCAGCAGGATCAACGCCGGGATCGCCGCTTCGACCAGCCGTTCGTCGCTGGCAAGGCGATAGGTGCGGGTCGCCAGCGTTTCGAGGTTGAAGGGCCGCAGGATCAGCGTGGCGGGCAATTCGCGCAAGGTATCGATGAAAACCAGTGCCGCCGCGCCTGCCAGGCTGGGGGCAAGCAGCGGGGCGTAGATGCGGGCCAGCACCCGCGAAGGCGATGCGCCAAGGCTGCGCGCGGCGGCATCCAGCCCCGGTGGTATTCGCGCCAGCCCGCCGCTGACGGTGTTGTAAGCCACGGTCAGGAACCGCACCGACAGGGCATAAATCAACACCACGCTGGTGCCCGTCAGCAACAGCCCTCCGCCCCAGCCAAACGCGTCGCGCGCAAACCGCGTGATGCTCTGGTCAAACGCGCCCACCGGGGCCAGCAGGCCCACCGCCAGCAGTGCGCCGGGCAAAGCATAGCCCAAGGTTGCCAGCCGGATTGCGCTGGAGGTCACGCGCGAGCCTGAGCGCGCCTGTGCAAAGGCGAGCAGCAGTGCTGCGGCAAGGCACACACCCGCCGCTGCCAACCCGAGCCACAGGCTGCCCTGCGCATAGCTGGCAAGATCGCCCGCCGCCTTCTGCGCAACATCGCCCATTGCCAGCGTGCCAAGGTAGAGGGCCGGCACCACAAAGCCGAACAATACCGGGATGAGGCAGGCAATCAGCGCCAGCGCCTTGCCCAGCGGGGATAACGCCACCAGTGGTTCTGCCCCTGCGCGCCCGGTCAGCCCGTCGCTGCTATCGCTCCGCCCGCGCCGGGTCGCGGCTTCCAGCGCGACAAGCGCAACCACGAACAGCAACATCACCGCGGCAAGTTTCAGTGCGGCCGCCTTGTCCCCCATCGCCAGCCAGCTGCGAAAAATTCCGGTCGAAAAGGTGGGGATCGCGAAATATTCGGCCACGCCGAAATCTGCCAGCACCTCCATCAACACCAGCGCCAGACCGCCTGCAATCGCCGGGCGTGCAGCGGGCAGGGCAATGCGCCAGAACGCGGCGGCTGGCCCGGCGCCAAGGCTGCGCGCCGCGCGGAATTGCGACGCGCTTTGCGTGGCAAACGCGGTGCGGGCAAGCAGGTAGACATAGGGATACAGCACGAAGCCCAGCACCAGCGCGCCGCCGGTCAGCGAACGGATGTCGGGGACTGAATAATCGTTCGGCCCCCAGCCGGTGGCTTGCCGCAGCGCGCTTTGCACCGGGCCGCTAAAATCGAGCAGATCGGCATAGATATAGGCCGCGATATAGGCGGGTACGGCCAGCGGCAGCACCAGTGCCCAGCCGAGCAATCTGCGGCCCGGAAACGCGGTGGCCGCCACCAGCCATGCGCACCCTGTGCCGACAATCGCCGCGAACCCGCCTGCCAACAGCATCAACAGCGCGGTGTTGGCGATGTAGGTCGGCAGCACGGTGCCCGCCAGCGTGGCAATTGTCTCGCTTGTCCCGCCGGCGCCTGCCAGTGCTGCCCACACAATCGCGGCAATCGGCAGGCCCGCCAGCGCGGCCAGCGCCATTGCGGCCGATGTCCACCTGGAGTCGCTTGCATCAGGCGTGCTTGCGTCGGCCCGGACAAATTGCCTAAGGCGGCTCACCGGGAATCCCCGGCGAAACCCCCACGCCGCAAGGGCAGGATCAGCGATTGAGCCTCGAATTTCGTCATATTGCCCATGCTTACGGTCAGGTGCGGGCGCTGGAGGACATTAGTTTTACAGCGCCAGCGGGAGAGATCACCTGCCTGCTTGGCGCGTCGGGTTGTGGGAAGTCAACGCTTTTGGGCTTGGCGGCAGGCTTACTGACGGTGCAGCAGGGCAGCATCGCGCTTGGCGGCGAAGTGATCGCAGATGAACGCCGCAGCCCCCCGCCCGAAGCGCGGCCCGTGGGCCTCGTGTTTCAGGACGGCGCGCTGTTCCCGCATATGACGCTCACGGCCAATGTCGGCTTTGGCCTGCCCAAATCGGCGCGCGGGCAGGCGGAAGGCTGGCTCGCCAAGGTTGGGCTTTCTGGGATGGGCGCGCGCTATCCGCATGAATTGTCGGGCGGGCAACAGCAACGCGCCGCGCTCGCCCGCGCGATGGCGCCGGGGCCGCGCGTCTTGTTGATGGATGAACCCTTTGCCAGCGTCGATATCGTGCTGCGCCGCCGCCTGCGCCGTGAATGCCGCATCCTGCTGCGTGAGGCAGGCGCAACCGTGGTGCTGGTGACCCATGATCCGGCCGAAGCGCTCGACATTGCGGACAGGATTGCGGTGATGGAGGCCGGGCGGATCGTGCAGTTCGGCACCCCGCACGATCTCCACCATACGCCGCAGACCGCCGCGGTCGGCGCGATTTTCAGCGGCGCGCAGGTGATCGCAGGCGTGCGGCAGGGTGACAGCGTGACAACCGCCTTCGGGCTGTGGCCGCTGGCGACGATGCTGGGTGCGCTGCCCGATGTCGCGCAGCTTGATCTGCTGGTGCAGGCCGACCGGCTTGATCTGGTCGCCGATAGCGCGGGCTGCGCGGTGCGCGATGTCCACCCGATGGGGCCTGTTACCCGCGTGCTGCTGGAAGGCGCGGGCGGGGCTGAGATCACCGTGGAAACCGCCGCTCCGGTCAGCGCCGGGCAGGCCTATCGCGTGATACCGCAGCCCGGCAGCGTGCGAGGATTTGCGCAGAGTTAAGGCTTGCGCGGGCCGAGATAATATTGCAAGTCATTCGCAACTTGTAATGGAAAGCCCTCCACCATGAAGAATCTGCTCCTCGCCGCCTTTGCTTGCGTCAGCCTTGCTGCGCTGTCCGCCTGCGCTGACAGTGGCAAGGGTGAGGGCGAGGGTAAGGCTGCAGTGCCGATCATCGGCGAGGTGAACATCTATTCCTCACGCCATTACGACACTGATCTGGCGCTGTATGATGATTTCACGCGCGAAACCGGCATCAAGGTCAACCGGATCGAGGCCGAAGCCGATGCCCTGATTGAACGCATCGGGGCCGAGGGTGAATTCAGCCCCGCTGACCTGTTCATCACGGTCGATGCCGGGCGGCTGTGGCGCGCCGAGGAGGCGGGCATCCTCTCAGCCGTCGATTCGCCGATCCTCGAACAGCGCATCCCCGCCCATCTGCGCGATCCGCAGAACCGCTGGTTCGGCCTGACCACGCGGGCGCGGATCATCGTCTACCACAAGGCCAAGGGAACGCCCGCCGGGCTGGAGACTTACGCGGATCTTGCCAAGCCTGCCTTCAAGGGGCGCATCTGCATGCGGTCTTCCTCCAGCGTCTACAATATCGCGCTGCTTTCCAGCATGATCGCGCATGACGGGCCGGACGCTGCGGGCGCCTGGGCCAAGGGTGTCGTCGCCAATTTCGCACGCGCGCCGCAGGGCAATGACATGTCGAACATCGAGGCAGTGGCGGCGGGCGAGTGCGATATCTCGCTGGTCAACACCTATTACCTCGCCCGCTTCGACACGCCGGAAAAGCGCAAGGTGCTGGACGCGATCGGCATCATCTTTCCCAATCAGACGACCACCGGCACCCATGTCAATCTGAGCGGGGCAGGCGTGGTGAAGACCGCGCCAAACCGCGACAATGCGGTGAAGTTCCTCGAATATCTCACCTCGGACAGCGCCCAGCGTTATCTTGCCAATGGCAATAACGAATATCCGGTGGTCGAGGGCATCGCCCCAACCTCGGCGGTGGCGGCGCTCGGCACCTTCAGGGCCGATACGCTCGGCGCGGCGGAAATCGGCAAGAACGAGGCGAAGGCGGTTGAGCTTTTCAACGCGGCGCGCTGGAACTGAGACTGCGCCCCGCCAAGGCGCGCTTTTAGCCCTTAACACTAAACTGTCTTGAAGGGCGCGCGCTTGTCGGCCATGTGCGCCCCCATTCCGGCTGCCCGCACAGGGCGGCGCAGATCTGATAATCGAGGCCATCTTGAACCAGCCCATCATCGACCGCGACCAGTTCACCGAAAGCGCGGCGCTCTCCGTTGAAACCATCACCTATGTCCACCACTGGTGCGAGGGGCTGTTCACGATCAAGATGACCCGCCCGCCAAGCTTCCGCTTCCGGTCAGGCGAGTTCGTGATGATTGGCCTGCCGGGCGACAATGGCAAGCCGCTGCTGCGCGCCTATTCGGTCGCCAGCCCCAGCTATGACGAGGAATTGGAGTTCCTGTCGATCAAGGTGGCTGACGGCCCGCTGACCTCGCGGCTTCAGCACATCAAGGTCGGCGATCCGATCTATCTCGGCAAGAAGCCGACCGGTACGCTGGTGACCGACGCGCTGCTGCCGGGCAAGCGGCTCTTCATGCTGTCAACCGGCACCGGGCTGGCCCCGTTCCTGAGCCTTGTGCGCGATCCTGACGTCTACGCGATGTTTGAAGAGGTGATCGTGGTGCATTCGGTGCGCAACGTGAACGAGCTGGCGTATCGCGAGCTGCTGGAAAGCAAGCTCGAAGGCGACCCGCTGCTCGAAGACGAAGACCGCGCCAAGATGATCTATGTCCCCACCGTGACCCGTGAACCGTTCCGCACGCAGGGCCGCATTCAGGCGCTGATCGACGATGGCCGGCTGTTCGAACAATCCAAAGGCCCGCAGCGTTTCGTGCCGGACGAAGACCGCGTGATGCTGTGCGGATCAATGGCGATGATCAAGGACCACGCCGCCGATCTGGAAAAGCGCGGCTTTGAAGAAGGCGCGAACAACAAGCCGGGGCAGTTCGTGATCGAACGGGCGTTTGTGGGGTAAGTTCCCGCCGCACATCTTGTTGAATTCATGTGCGGTTCAGCCTTGCGATCTCACTTTCGCCCGGTGAAGGAGAACGCCATGCTGAACCGTGTCATTCCCGCCCTCGCTGTGCTGGTCACGGCCCTCGCGCCTGCAAGCGGCTTCGCTCAGGCAGAGCGAACATCGCCGCTTCCCAATTATAACCTCGTCCAGCTGTCTGTGGCGGCGAGCGACATGGCCGCTGCGGATTTCCAGACCCGCACCGCAGCGATCCGTTCCTGCGGCGACGCGGTGAAGCTTGGCAAGGACATAGGCGCCGAGGTGAACCGCAGCAATTTCACCCACGCGTCTGAATTGCCGCCGCAACTGCGGCCGATGCTGAAGGACCTGCCCAACGGCACGGCGAGCCCGGTGCTATCCGAAGACGGAACGGTGCTGCACGTGTTGGTGGTCTGTAGCCGGGCTTGATTTTTCCCCCGTCACCCCGGCGCAGGTTGGGGCCTAGAGCCTCACAGAGCAGCGCTTGCCGCCCTAGGTCCCAGCTTTCGGTGGGATGACAGTCAGGCCTCACCATTGCATTGTGCACTTTCAATCCGCTGCAACTGCGGGTCGAATATGATTTCGACCATGCCGCACCCGCCGTCGAGTATCGTTGGCAGTTCACGGTGGTCTTCAAACCAGCGCGATTGGCCAGCTTGTCCCAAGTTATCAGCCATCGCTTTGTCAAAGGCAGCAGTCTCAGCCTCTTCTGCCTCCGTGCAAGGTCGCGATTCCCCATCTTCGATGATGACATCGCACCCATATTCGCTGTCACGCGCTTCTGCGGGGCGGGGCGTAACAAATATGCCGATAACCTTGCCATCAGGTCGCAGGGCGTAGTCGCGCGAATAGTCATCAAGCGCCTTTGCCCCGGCGGGTAGTTCGACGGCAGCTTCGATCGCGTCCATGACGGCCTCATGTCCGGAGGGCTGTGCTGAGCAGGCAGCGCCGACGAACAGCGCAAAAATTGGGAAAGTCGCTTTCATCGGAACATCATGGTGCAACGATTTGTCTACATCAATATCGTTGCTTGCCGTTCGACGGCTCCCGGCGGTTGCATCTTTCTCGCTTGACCCCCGCGCCCCCACGCTGTTCAATCGTGGCAAATAAAAACCAATTTGCCCGGAGAGACACCCGCCATGCTCGGAACATCATACCGCACCGCCTATAACGAAGACCATGAGGCGTTCCGCGACACCGTGCGCAAAGTTTTTGCCGAGCATATCACTCCGTTTCTCGACGAGCACGAAGCCAACGGCATCGTCCCCCGCGCCGCGTGGAAAGCGGTCGGCGAGGCTGGGTTGCTGTGCCCGACGGTGAAGGAAGAGAACGGCGGCCTCGGCCTCGATTTCGGGTTCAACTGCATTGTGGCGGAGGAACTGTCCTACCTCGGCTCCTCGGCGGGCTTCACGCTGCAGAGCGATATCACCGCCAATTACTTCGAACGGCTCGGCACTCCCGAACAGCGTGAAAAGTATATGCCGGGCATGGTCAGCGGCGACGTGATCACCGCCATCGCCATGACCGAGCCGGGCGCAGGCAGCGATCTTCAGGGCATCCGCACCACCGCCAAGAAAGACGGCAATCACCTCGTCATCAATGGCTCGAAAACCTACATCACCAACGGGCAGAACGCCGATTGCGTGATCGTGGTGGCCAAGACTGATCCGACCCTCGGCTCCAAGGGTATCAGCCTGGTGCTGGTCGATGCCGACACGCCGGGGTTTGAACGCGGGCGCAATCTCGACAAGATCGGTCAGCATGGCGCGGACACGTCCGAACTTTTCTTCAACGATTGCCGCGTGCCGATGACCAATATCCTTGGCGCGGAAGGCATGGGGTTTGTCCACCTGATGCAGGAACTGCCGCAGGAACGGCTCAGCATCGCGGTCGGCGCGCAGGCCGCGGCGCAGCGCGCGTTTGACGAGGCGGTGACATTCACCAAGGACCGCAAGGCGTTTGGCAAGACCGTGTTCGAATTCCAGAACACCAAGTTCACGCTGGCGGACCTCAAGGCCAAGCTGCAAGTCGGCTGGGCGCACCTTGACTGGGCGATCCGCAAGCACCTCGCGGGCGAGCTTACCACCGACGAAGCGAGCGCGGCCAAGCTGTGGCACACCGACCTGCAATGGGAAGCCTGCGACACCTCGCTGCAACTCCACGGCGGCGCGGGCTACATGAACGAATACGCCATCGCCCGCCTGTGGCGCGACGCGCGCGTGACGCGGATTTTCGGCGGGACGAACGAGATCATGAAGGAAGTGATCTCTCGGTCGATCTGAAGGGGCGATTTGACATGACTGACCCCCTCGAC
>JANQTR010000269.1 GCA_030731635.1 Erythrobacter sp.
CGTGCCGCTGGTGCTGATGGGCTATGCCAACCCGATGGTGCGGCGCGGGCCGGAGTGGTTCGCGCAAGCCGCCGCAGCAGCAGGCGTTGACGGTGTCATCTGCGTCGACATTCCGCCCGAGGAGGACGACGCGCTCGGCCCGGCCCTGCGCGCAAAGGGCATCGCCCCGATCCGCCTCGCCACCCCCACGACTGACGCCGCGCGCCTGCCGCAGGTGCTCGCCGGGTCACAAGGCTTCCTCTACTACGTCTCGGTCGCCGGGATCACCGGCAAGCAGCAGGCCGCAATTGAAAGCATTGAGGCCAATGTCGCGCGCATCAAACAGTCGAGCGACATTCCTGTCGCCGTCGGCTTTGGCGTGCGCACGCCCGAACAGGCCGCTGCCATCGCCCGCGTGGCCGACGGGGTGGTGGTCGGCTCGGCTCTGGTCGAAATTGTCGGCGAATATGGCGCTGACGCTCCGGCCAAGCTAAGGGAGCTTACTTCGGCCCTCGCCCAGGCGGTCCACGCCGCCCGACAGGAGCAAACCGCATGAACTGGTTCACCCGCGTCCGCAATTCGCTCGGCTTTTCGGCTGACAAGAAGACCTCCACAGAACGTGATCTGTGGATCAAATGCCCTTCGTGTCAGGAAATGCTGTTCGTGGCCGAGTATGAGGACAACCTCAGCGTCTGCCCAAAATGTGAGCACCACGGGCGGATCGGTGCCGATGCGCGGCTGGCCCTGCTGCTTGATCCCGGATTTGAACTGCTGCCTCTGCCCAAGGTCACCGAAGACCCGCTGCAATTCAAGGATACCAAGAAATACACTGACCGGCTGAAAGCCGCGCGCGCGGCCAATCCGCATGGCGACGCGTTCGTGGTCGGATCGGGCACGATCGATACCCACCCCGCCGTGGTCGGCGTGCAGGATTTCAACTTCATGGGCGGCTCGATGGGCATGGCCGTGGGGCAGGCGTTCTGCGAAGGCGCGCAAAAGGCGCTGGATCGCGGTTGTGCCTATATTGTGGTCACCGCCGCAGGCGGCGCGCGGATGCAGGAGGGGATTTTGTCCCTGATGCAAATGCCGCGCGCAACGGTGATGACCCGCAGGCTCAAGGCGGCGGGCCTGCCCTATATCGTGGTGCTGGCTGATCCCACCACCGGCGGCGTGACCGCAAGCTACGCCATGCTCGGCGATATTCACATTGCCGAACCCGGCGCGCTGATCGGCTTTGCGGGCCAACGCGTCATTCAGGACACGATCCGCGAACAGTTGCCCGAAGGGTTCCAGCGTGCTGAATACCTGCACAAGCACGGCATGGTCGACATGGTCGTGCCGCGCTGGGAGCTGAAGGCGACCTTGGCCAACGTGCTGGATTATCTCCAGCCGGTGAAGGCGGCTTAACCCGTACCTCCCACGTGAAACCGCTCGATTTCGGCCGGTCTGACGATCCTGCGGTTCAGGCGCAGCTTGATCGGTTAAGCGCGCTCAGCGTGCCGCAAGGGCGGCTGGGGCTGGAGACAATCCGCGCCCTGATGGAGCGGCTCGGCAATCCGCATCGCAAGCTGCCGCCAGTGTTCCATGTCGCGGGGACCAATGGCAAGGGATCGACCTGCGCGTTTCTGCGGGCGATGTTGGAAGCGCAAGGTTACCGAGTCCACGTCACCACCTCGCCGCACCTCGTGCGCTATAATGAGCGTATCCGGCTGGCGGGGGAGCTGATTTCGGACGAGGCACTCGCCGCGGTGCTGAAAGAAGTGCTGGATATT
>JANQTR010000270.1 GCA_030731635.1 Erythrobacter sp.
CGTCGATATCGCGCCCGCGCGGGGTGCGCACCGGGGCGGAAATGCCGCCCTGAAACACGATCTCAGAGAACGCGCGGATGCGGGCGGGGGGCGAACATTCATACCCGCTACCCGGCCACGGGTTGAACGGGATGAGATTGACCTTGGCCGGCAGGTTATAGGCTTTCAGCAGGCGCACCAACTCGCGCGCGTCATCATCGCTGTCGTTCTTGCCGTCGATCATCACATATTCAAACGTGATGCGCCGCGCGTTGCTGGCACCGGGGTAATCGGCGCAGGCCTGCAGCAGATCTTCGATGCCGTATTTCTTGTTGAGCGGGACCAGTTCATCGCGCACATCCTTGCGCACGCCGTGCAGGGACACCGCAAGGTTCACGCCGATTTCCTGCCCGCAGCGTTCCATCATCGGGATCACGCCGCTGGTCGACAAGGTGATACGGCGTTTGGACAGGGACAGGCCATCGCCGTCCATCACCAGCGTCAGCGCATCGCGCACATGATCGAAATTATACAGCGGTTCGCCCATGCCCATCATCACGATGTTGGTGAGCAGGCGGCCATCGGCGGTGTAATGACCCGCCTCATCATCCTCGTCTTCGGCGTCTGCCATGCTCGCCATCGAGCCCTTGGGCCATTCGCCCAGCGCATCGCGCGCCAGCATCACCTGCCCGACGATTTCGCCCGGCGTGAGGTTGCGCACCAGCTTCATCGTGCCGGTGTGGCAGAATGTGCAGGTGAGGGTGCAGCCGACCTGGCTCGACACGCACAAGGTGCCGCGCGTTTCATCGGGGATGAACACCATTTCGTATTCGTGGCCATCGGCGGTGCGCAGCAGCCATTTGCGCGTGCCATCGGTGCTGTGCTGCGCCTCGACGATTTCGGGGCGGCCGATCACGAAGCGTTCGGTTAGCCATGGGCGCATCGGCTTGGCGATATCGGTCATCGCCTCGAAATCGGTGACGCCCCGGTGATACAGCCAGTGGAACACTTGCTTGGCGCGCAGCTTGGCGGCTTTATCATCCAGCCCGGCGGCGGCGAACAGTTCGCGGATGCGCGGGCGGGGCAGACCGATCAGGTCAATGCGGCCATCGGCGCGCGGTGTAATGTCACGCGCGGCGGGCACCGGGTCGCTGAGGCCCGGAATGGTCATGAGTGCGGTATCTGCCATAGAGCGCGCACATAGTGCCAAGCGGCGCGTTTGACCAGTCAGAGCCGTCCGGCACACCCCACGGTGGCAGCGTCCATCGCCGTGGCGACCCCGGAGAGGGTGTAGCGATCAGTAAATGAGCCGCCCTTGGCGCTGCGGGCGGACACGCTCATCCGTGCAGCGGCACGCAGTGCGGCCATGATGGCGGCATCATCGCGCGCGTCCTTGGCCCACGCATTGCGGCCCTTGGCGACGAGGGTGAAACGCTTGTCACCAACCGCGAGCCGCACCGACGCCCCTTTTGCGCTGGTATCTGCCACATCGCGCGACAGCACCATGTGCAGCGCCCCGCGCACCTTCTTGTCAGGCCAGTTCGAGATTGTGGCATAGGCCGGGGCCGGCGGCGATCCTTGCGCCTTGGCGATCGCATAGCAGCGGCGCGGGCTTGCATCGCTGAACGCGGCCCAGCCATCATAGACGCCGAGGCTGTCGCGCGCAGCCAGCGGCGCCGCGATCAACAGCGCGGTGAGGGCAAGCAGCCTAACCATAGGCGATCCCCAGCACTTCCCATTCGCGCGTGCCCGATGGCAGGCGCAC
>JANQTR010000271.1 GCA_030731635.1 Erythrobacter sp.
GCGAAAGTCAGGAGCGGATGCTGATGGTGCTGAAGCCCGGCAAGGAAGCCATGGCTGAGGCGATTTTCACCAAGTGGGAGCTCGATTTCGCGGTGATCGGCGAAGTCACCGATACGGGCCACATGGTGTTGGAATTCAACGGCGAAGTGGTGTGCGACATCCCCCTCGCCCCGCTTGCCGATGATGCGCCGCTGTATGATCGGCCCTATCTGTCGAAGGAAGACTACGCGCTTTGGGCTGGGGTCAAACCGCTCGCCGAAGTGCCTGCCAGCGATGATATTGCTGCTGATCTGCTCACCATGATGGCCTCACCAGACTTCGCCTCGCGTCGCTGGATTGCCGAGCAGTACGATTCGCAGGTCGGTGCCGATACGCTCCAGACCGGCGGCGATGCGGGCGTGGTGCGGGTGCATGGGACGGGTAAAGCGCTTGCCATCACCACCGATTGCACCCCGCGTTACGTGTTTGCTGATCCCTACGAGGGCGGCAAGCAGGCCATCGCCGAGGCATACCGCAATCTGTGCGCGGTGGGCGCAAGGCCGCTTGCGGTGACCAACTGCCTTAACTTTGCCAACCCGCAGCGGCCTGAGATCATGGCGCAGATCGTCCACGCACTGGAAGGCATGGGCGACGCCTGCCGCGCGCTCGATTTCCCGATCGTGAGCGGCAATGTCAGCCTTTATAACGAATCCAAGGCAACCGGCGGTGGCAGCGCCATCCTCCCCACCCCGGCGATTGGCGGCGTCGGCATCATCAATGATCTGTCGAAGATGATGACGATGCATTTCAAGGCTGCAGGCGATGCGATCTACCTCGTCGGGCCGGAACATTGGGCCAAGCCTGATCCGACCCGTTCGCACCTCGGCCAATCGCTGTGGCTGCGCATCATCAAGGGCCGCGAAGAAGGCCGTACCCCACCGACCGACCTTACGGTCGAGCGTACCGCGGGCGAAATCATCCACGAATTGATTGCCGATGGGCTGGTCAATGCAGTGCATGATCTTTCCGACGGCGGGCTTGCCGTGGCGCTGGCCGAAATGGCGCTGGCGGGCGAAATCGGGGCAGAGGCTGATCTGGCGGGCAATCCCGACTACACCCCTGCCCAATGGTGGTTTGGTGAAGATCAGGGCCGCTATCTGGTCACCGTGCCCGATGTCGCAGCGCTCAACGCCGCGCTCGCCAAGGGCACGCGTGATGAAGATACCGCACAAATCGGGTTCCAGCGGATCGGCACAGTCGGCGGCGAATCGGTGCTTGGCATTCCGCTCAGCGAATTGCGCGCGGCGAACCAGCGGTTCTTTGATGAATGGATGGAAGCCTGAGCGGTGAGCACCGGCTATTCCGGTACACCGCTGGTCAAGAAGCTGACCTTGCGCGATGGAATGCGGGTATGGTTCGATGCCATGCCCGAAGACGTCATCGACGAGATTGACGAATATGCGCTCGAATTGTTTTTCGTAGCCGATCCGGCTGACGGGATTGATGCCGCGCACATCTTCGTGACAGAGCGCGCGGTGCTGGAAAGCCGGCTTACCGCGCTGCGCCATCAGATCGCACAAGATGGACAAATCTGGGTCAGCTGGCCGAAACAAGCCGCCAAGGCGCCAACCGACATCACCGAAGACATCATCCGCGAGGTATGCCTGCCGATGGGGCTGGTCGACACCAAGGTTTGCGCGATTGACGAGACCTGGTCGGGCCTAAAACTGGTGATCCGAAAGGAACTGCGTCAGGCAGCCAGCTGAGGCCCGCCCAGCGTCAGATCTTCGCGGTGGTTGCCTTCACTTTCGAGAATCGCGAGGCATTGGCGATAGACCACGGGCTTGCCGATATTCAGCCGTGCGCGCGCCGCGTCGATATCCTCGCGCATCAGTGCGGCAATATCCTGATGGGAAATCTTGGTCGCAGCCTTGCCCAGCCTGCGGCCTTCCTTGATCGCAGTATAGAGCGGCGCCTTCGTCCCACTCATCTTCTTGATCTGACGCGCGGCGGCATAGGCGATGAACAGGATGCCCTTGTTGAAATTCTGTTCGTAGGAAAAGCCGAGCAAGCTCGCCTCGCCCAGAGCATCACGGCCATAGCCGGTCAACACGTGGTACAAATCATGCGTGTCGCGCAGGCGGTTCATATACCATTCGGTCAGGTCAGAATGGCGTTCCTCCGGCGGCTGCCACTTGTTGCTTTCTTCAACCAACCCCGCGGCCGAAAGCCCTTCACGCTTCATGAAGGCGATGTAATGCGCCGCCATGCTGTTTGGCCCGCAGTCGGCCCAGCGCGCGTGGTCATCCAGCATGCCGGGAATGTCGGTTTCTTCAGCGATATAACGCTGCCCCTCGGGCGAACGGATGAAATCCCATGCCTGATGGTGGCTGCGCTTGCCCTTGGTTGCTTCGATGATGTGGAACACCTGTGCGGTGTCTTCCTTGTCCTCGATCAGCTTGCGGAAATGGTGCAGCACCTTGAACGGACGAATCCCCGAAACCTTGCGTTCGGGCGCCACTAGCGGGAGACTGATCAGGGGCATGGTTTGCATCCTTAGCGCGAGTCGCGAATTAGGTTCACCAAATGCCACTTACATTGATGTCAGTTAACTGTCCATTGCTATTTGATCGAGGTCAACCACCACCCCATGTCACGCTCTGAAACCCTGCCCTACACGCTAGCACCGCTGACCGATGAAGAGGCGATTGCCAGAGCTGAGGCGATGGCCGAACACCTGAAACAGCGCCGTACTTGCCGGGATTTCTCGTCCGAACCCGTTCCGCGCGCGGTGATCGAAGCGGCGATCATGGCTGCGGGCAGCGCACCCAGCGGCGCAAATCATCAACCGTGGCATTTCGCCGTGGTCGAAACAGCGGCAAAAAAACGTGCAATCCGCCAAGCGGCTGAGGCAGAAGAACGCCAATTTTACGGAGCCGGCGGGGAAACCCCCAAAGCGGGCGACGCATGGCTCGCCGCGCTGGCTGATCTGGGCACCGATGCTGACAAGCCGTTCCTTGAGAACGCGCCTTTTCTCATTGTCGTCTTCGCGCAGCGCAAAGGCGGAATTGCCGAGGACGGGCAAACCCAGAACTACTACGTCAATGAAAGCGTGGGGATCGCCTGCGGGATGCTGATCTCGACGTTGCACGAAGCGGGAATGGCAACGCTGACCCATACGCCTTCGCCGATGGGTTTTCTGCGCGATGCCTGCGGGCGGCCCGAATGGGAAAAGCCGCTGATGATAGTGGTGGTCGGCAGGCCAGCAGCAGACGCCACCGTGCCCGCCCATGCGCTGAAGAAAAAGCCGCTCAATCAGATTGCCAGTTGGCTGTAACCGCAAAATCCTACGCAGCGACCAGTTCAGGCTCGACCGGCTTGTTCGCCAGCATGTCGTAGGGATTAATCCCTTCCGCCCGCCAGATGCGGTGGCATTCGAGGTATTGCGTCGGCTGCGGAATACGCATCATCGCGCGAACATCATCAATCGGCTGGGCCAGCAACTCACGGATCGGCTGCGCAATCAGGCGCGGCGCGCCCTTGCCTGTGCGATGGGCTTGCCGCACCGCGCCCAACACCGGTGCCTTGCTGCCTTTGATCATTTTCTTGATATTCGCCGCGCCGGCATATCCGATCAGCAAGTGCCCCTGGCTAGGGGCCTGACCGTGGGTGAACAGCAACACGCATTGTTCGCCCAAGGCATCGCGGCCATAGCCGGTCAGCACATGAAACAGATCGTGCGTGTCGCGCGATCGTTCCACGAACCATTGCACCAGATCAGAATATTTCGGTCGCCCTGACCGCTCAGATTCTGCCACCAGACCCGCCGCAGACAGGCCCTCGGCCTCCATAAAGTCGCAATAGGCATGGGCCAGCGAGCCCGTGGGGGTGCGCCGGAGCGTGGCATGATCGTCGAGAATCTCGGCCAGGTGCGGTTCGTTCGCCCGCAACATTTCGCCCTGATCGGACAGCGCCAGTTCCCGCACGCGCGGAAGAAAGCCCTTGGAAGGCAAGGATTCGAAGATCTGAAACACCAGGCTGGTGTCTTCCTTGTCCTTGATCAGCGCCTGAAAGCTGCGCACTGCGCGCAGCGGACGGTAACGCGGCTGCGGCCTGTCGGGATGGCGTAATACCGTTCCGTCAGCGGCAAACAGGTTGCTGAATTCTGGTGCAGAAGCGGTCATTGTCTCTTATCCCGAACGAGGTGTCGATTTGCCATAGAATGCTTACACTCGTGTAAATAAGCTATTTGCGTCTTAAATCAAAACGCTTTTGCGACGTGCCGGTTCCGGGATACGATCAGACCACCTGCCACTGATCGCGCGGGATACCCAAAAGGCGCAACACTGCGGTCAGATCATCGCTATCAACCCTGCCATTCGCCGCGGCGCGGGCCTTGGGCTTGGCGCGATAGGCAAAGCCATAAGTTGCCGCTTCAATCATCGGAATGTCATTGGCACCGTCACCTGTCGCAAGGCTATGCGCGTCTTCGTCCATCCCCGCCAATTCCTCGCGCAGCACCGCCGCCTTGACCGCGCTGTCGGTAATCGGGCCAACCAGCCCGCCGGTAAGCTTGCCGCCCTCCACCCCGAGGCGGTTGCCGACCACGCGGTGAAAGCCGAGCAGAGCGCCCACCGGATCGGCAAAGTGGTGAAATCCGCCGGTGACCAGCACCGTGCGCGTGCCCAGCGCCGACAGAGTCGCCACCAGCGTGGCAGCACCCGGCGTTGGCGCGATCCGTTCGCGCAAACAATCGCCGATGGCGCTTTCCGCCAACCCTGCCAGTAGAGCGACCCGCTCCCGCAGCGCTGCTTCGAAATCGAGTTCGCCTTGCATGGCGCGTTCAGTGATCGCCGCTATTTGCGGCTTCAAACCAGCATAATCGGCCAGTTCATCGATGCATTCCTGCCCGATCATGGTCGAATCCATGTCTGATACGAACAGTCGCGGCACTTGAATTGCGCCGTGCGCAACCAGCATGGCGGAGGGTGGGAACGCCGTATCGATGGCCGCCAGCACCGCGGGCACATCATCGCCATCAAACTGCAATTCCAGCACATTATCGTCATCAGCAGGCAGCGCCGCCGCAGCCAGCGGCATCCCCGCTTCAGCCAGCGCGGCGGTTAACGTGCCGAGACGCGTTTCACATTCGTCCGGGTCTGCTATCAGCCGCGCTATGAGCATTCTGTCTTCTCCATCGAAACCGCTGGCGCTCATCGCAGGGCCGACCGCCAGCGGCAAGAGCGCGATTGCCGTCGCGCTGGCGCAGCGCCTGGCCAAAGCCGGGCGGCGCGGCGTTGTGATCAACGCCGATAGCGCGCAGGTCTATGCGGACCTGCGTGTGTTGTCGGCTCGCCCCTCCGATGATGAGATGGCGGGCATCGAACACCGCCTGTTCGGCGCATGGGACGGCGAAGAGGCATGCTCTGCTGCGGCATGGGCGGCACAGGCCAAGGTCGAGATCGCAGATTGCCATGCGACCGGCGCGGTGCCTATTTTGGTCGGCGGCACCGGGCTGTATCTCAAAGTGTTGCTGGAAGGCATTGCACCGATCCCGCCAATTGACCCCGCTGTGCGCGCAATGGTGCGCGCCCTGCCTGATGATGGCGCCTATAAACTGCTCCAGATCGAAGACCCGCTGCGCGCCGCCGAGCTGGCACCCAATGATCGCCAGCGCATTGCGCGCGCGCTTGAGGTCAAGCGGTCAACCGGCGTAACACTGGCCGATTGGCAAATCGCCAAGGCAGGCGGGATTGGCGAAGAGGTTGATCTTCACCCACTGGTGCTGCTGCCCGACCGGACGTGGTTGTACCATAGGTGCGACCAGCGGTTTGAAGCCATGTTGCAAGCGGGCGCGGTAGCCGAGGTTGAGGCATTGTTGGCGCGCGACCTTGATCCCGATCTGCCAGTGATGCGCGCCATCGGGGTGCCGGAGATCGCGCGGTTCCTGGCCGATGAACTCAGCCGCGAGAGCGTGATAGCCGCCGGCCAACAGGCAACGCGTAACTATGCCAAACGGCAGTTCACCTGGTTCCGGCGACAGGTAGACGAAGATTGGGTACGGATTACCTTTGATGCTGAATCCGAAAATATCGATATCGGCGCATATTTTGCATCATTATTGCGTGAATAGGAGTTGACCCATCAGATTATAACCGATAGCGCGCTCATCACTCGGTCCGATGCAATCACCCCTGCATCGGGCCGGTTTTGTTGTTAAAGCCCCGCCGAACGCCCTAGATATTCGCGCATCACAGAATGGAGCATACTGTGCCCGGTAAGCCGGCCCCCACCCTTTCCCAAACGGCATCGCAGTCCGCCAACAGCAGCGGCGCGGCGATTCTGGTGCAATGCCTTGTCGAACAAGGCGTGGAATTCGTGTTCGGCTATCCCGGCGGCGCGGTGCTGCCGATCTATGACGAATTGTTCAGCGAGGCAGAAGGCCCCGGCCGCATCCGCCACATTCTGGTCCGGCACGAAGCCGGCGCCGCCCACGCTGCCGAAGGCTACGCCCGCGCCACCGGCAAACCCGGTGTAGTGCTGGTCACCTCCGGCCCCGGCGCGACCAATGCCGTGACCGGGATTGCTGATGCATGGATGGATTCGATCCCGCTCGTCGTCATCACCGGGCAGGTGCCGACGGCGCTGATCGGCACCGACGCGTTTCAGGAAGCCGACACCGTCGGGATCACCCGCCACTGCACCAAACATAATTATCTGGTCAAAGATCCGGCTGATCTGGCCGCGACGATCAAGGAAGCCTTCCTGATTGCCACCACCGGCAGGCCCGGCCCCGTGGTCATCGACATTCCCAAGAACGTGCAGATCGCCGTGCCATCCGAACGCCGCGCCCTGACGCGGGCGGGCGCGCATCGTTATGCCCCACAAACAGTCGCCCCACCCGATCAGATCGTCGAAGCGGTCGATCTGATCGCCAATGCGCAGCGTCCGATTTTCTACACTGGCGGCGGCGTGATCAATTCAGGCCCTGAGGCAAGCCGGTTGCTGCGGCAGTTGCAGGACATCACCGGGGCGCCGGTCACATCAACGCTGATGGGTCTTGGCGCGTTTCCATCGATGCATCCGGACTGGCTGGGGATGCTGGGGATGCATGGTACTTACGAAGCCAATATGGCGATGAACAAGGCCGATGTTATGGTCTGCATTGGCGCACGGTTTGATGACCGGGTAACAGGCAGGCTCGACGCATTCTCACCCGATTCCAAGAAGATTCACATCGATATTGATCGTTCCTCGATCAACAAGACGGTGCCGGTCGACATGGGCATTGTCGGCGATTGCGGCACGGTTCTGGCGCAGATGATCGAGGCATGGGGATCGCGGCAAGCGCGCAATCTGGGCGAATGGAAGGCGCGAATTGCGGGCTGGCGGGCGCGCGAATGCCTCGCCTATCCCGAACGGTCGGCGAAGAACCCCGGCATGATCATGCCGCAGCATGCGGTTGAACGGCTGTACGCCCTCACCCACAAGCGCAGCCCGATCATCACCACCGAAGTCGGCCAGCACCAGATGTGGGCGGCGCAATATTTCGGCTTTGAAGACCCGAACAAGTGGCTCACCTCTGGCGGGCTCGGCACGATGGGATACGGCCTGCCCGCCGCGATCGGCGCGCAATTGGGCCACCCCGATGCGCTGGTGATCGACATTGCGGGCGAGGCCAGCATCCAGATGAACATTCAGGAATTGGGCACCGCCAGCCAGTACCGCCTGCCGGTCAAGGTGTTCATCCTCAACAACGAATACATGGGCATGGTTCGCCAATGGCAGGAACTGACCTATGAAAGCCGCTATTCGAACTCCTATTCCGACAGCCTGCCCGATTTCGTGAAGCTGGCTGAGGCTTACGGGTGGAAGGGCATCCGCATCCAAGAGGAAAAGGATCTCGACAATGGCATCATGCGAATGCTCGACCATCCCGGCCCGGTGATTGTCGATTGCATGGTGGCGCAGGACGCCAATTGCCTGCCGATGATCCCTTCGGGCGCGGCGCATACCGACATGATGCTGTACGGCGACAAGGTCGACGGGACGATGGACGACGAAGCCAAGGCGCTGGTGTAAGCCGCCGCTTTACGGGAAACCATGCAATGAAAATCACCGAAGCCGCTTCAGAGCGCCATGTGCTCGCCGTGATGGTCGATAATGAGCCGGGGATCCTTGCCAAGATCACCGGCCTGTTCACCGCGCGCGGTTACAACATCGACAGCCTGACCGTGGCCGACATTACCGAGGATCATGCGGTCAGCCGCGTCACCATCGTCACCAACGGCCCGCCGCAGGTAATTGACCAGATCGAAGCGCAGCTGGAACGGCTGGTGCCGGTGCACAAGGTCACCGACCTCACCACCGCCGGGCCGCATGTCGAACGCGAACTCGCGCTGATCAAGGTCGTCGGGACGGGAGACAAGCGGGTCGAGGCCTTGCGCCTCGCCGACATCTTCCGCGCGCGGCCCGTGGATACCACCACCGAAAGCTTCATCTTCGAAATCACCGGCCCGCCTGACAAGGTCGACAGCTTCATCGCCCTGATGCGCCAATTGGGGTTGGTCGAAGTCGGCCGTACCGGCATCGTCGGGATGTTGCGCGGGGCCGA